>CAZGNO010000099.1:0-13977 GCA_964527785.1 uncultured Chitinophagaceae bacterium | reverse complement strand
AACTATCATAATCTCAAAAAAATCTCTTGAAAGTTAACACAGTTCTTGACTTGACCTTAAATTCTTCCTTCTCTACAAAAGCTATACTTAAATAGCAATGCCAAATGTAACTATAAAGTGGCATTTACCTGTAGATAAGGCAATGCCTTATCTCTACACAAATTAAAATTAAGACTAAAAAAAATATATCTATAACTATCCTCGAGGAATTATGCTGGAATTGAATGACAATCAATATGAAGTGCAGGGTATCGCTCTGACCGAACTCGCTAGCCGCTACGAACTTCCACTCTATGTGTATGATGCCGATACGATGAAACGCCAATATGACAGTTTGACAAGTGCATTCAGCGGGCTTTCGATGAAGGTAAAGTATGCGTGTAAGGCATTGAATAATCTATCTATATTATCGTTGTTCCGTTCGTGGGGTTCGGGACTGGATACTGTTTCCATTCAGGAGGTAGAGCTTGGATTGATGGCGGGTTTTGCAGCAAAAGATATTATTTTCACTCCAAATTGTGTTTCGTTCAATGAAATAGCACAAGCAGTTGCTAAAGGTGTGGTCATAAACATTGACAATCTTTCGATTTTGGAGCAATTCGGCAATACATACGGTGGCAGCCACCCTTGTTGCGTGAGGATTAACCCGCATATTCTTGCCGGCGGTAATTATCATTTGCAGACCGGTCATATTGATTCCAAATTTGGTATTTCCGTGTATCAATTGCGTCATTTATTGCGGATTGTTAAAACATATTCGATGAATATTACCGGACTGCACATGCACAGCGGTTCGGATATTCTTGATGCAGGGGTTTTTCTTCAAGGAGCAGAGATACTTTTCGATACTGCAAAAAACTTCCCTGATTTGCAGTTTATTGATTTTGGCAGCGGATTCAAGGTAGCGTATAAGGATGACGACGTTGTGACCGATATAGCCGAACTCGGACGCAAACTTACCGAGGGCTTCCAAGAATTTTGCGTTGACTATGGCAGAAACTTGGAAATTTGGTTCGAGCCGGGTAAGTATTTGGTCAGTGAATCGGGATATTTCCTAGTAAAGACGAATGTTATCAAGCAAACAGTTTCGACAGTATTTGCAGGTGTGGATTCGGGGCAGAACCATTTGATCCGTCCTATGTTTTATGACGCATATCACCGCATCATAAACGTTTCCAACCCAACGGGAACACCGCGTGTGTATAGCGTGGTGGGCTATATCTGCGAAACAGATACATTTGCCTACGACAGACGCCTGCCTGAAGTACACGAAAATGATATTCTATGTTTTATGAACGCAGGGGCTTATGGATTTACGATGAGTTCCAACTATAATTCGCGGTTTCGTCCGGCGGAAGTGTTGGTGCTGAACGGTAAGGATCATTTGATTCGCAAACGCGAGACCATGGACGATATACTTCGCAATCAAATTCCGCTTGACGAAAAAACGTTTTCGTAAACAAATAAAAATCTGTATTTTTGCCGTCTCGAAATGCGATGGTGGCGAAATCGGCAGACGCACAGGACTTAAAATCCTGGGCTCCGTAAGGAGCGTGTGGGTTCAAGTCCCACCCGTCGCACACGGAAATGAAAGCTCTACTTTTAAAGTAGGGCTTTTTTATTTTAGACGAAACTCGGCAGATACAGCAGACTAAAATCCTGGGCTCCGTAAGGAGCGTGTGGGTCCCGAGTCCCACCCGTCGCACTCTGGAAATAGGAAAGCCCTGCTCTTTTGAGTAGGGCTTTTTTTGTTTTTCCCCTTTCTTATCCCCCTCCTTTATTCACAATACCTCCGCACGTTACCGACCGTTGAAATCGTGCGTTGAAATCGTGCGTTGAAATTGTGCGTTGAAATCGTGCGTTGAAATCGTGCGTTTGATTTGGATAACCATATAAATTACAATAGATTTGCACGTCTTCCTAAATGAAACTTTGAACACCTTTCTTCGGTTTTGTCAGTACATTAATACAGCAAGTAAAGTCGCTCAAAGGTCAGCAAATGCTTTCGTACAAAAGGTTCTAAGACTTGAGCCGGACTGCAAACCATGTTTAATTTTCCAATGCAAATTCAATAGTTGAACACCAACGTAACAAGGAGGTACTATATATCAAAAATGGAAATAACCGGAATTTAGCAACTACATACAATCCAGCTTAGTTTACTTGTAGTAAAGTGAGCATGGAACAACAGCAGAAATGCAACATCACTTATCCATTATCATTCGGATAGAAACCGATGGTAATGCTGCTAGAAGTTACAGTCCGCCATGGACAGAAAAATAGTTAATTCCAGAGAACAGTACGAATGTGAGTAAAATACAAATAGTGGAGTCCAGAAACCACTATAATAAACGGGGCGTATTCTGAAAAGCCACATGAGTAAGAAAAATTTCAAGGAGTATTTCAATGGCAAATACAATTAAAATAACCAAATGTGATAACGAGCTTATCCTTATTGCATATCAATGGGGTTCAAGTTTTGAACTATGCCGAATCCTAAGCGGAAACAATAACCCCGTAAATATTAGTATAAATCTATATAGTGGTCAATTTCAAGGAACACTATTATTGGACGGAATAAACCCTGGCAGTCCTTTGAGTGGTACATATAATGTTGCTTTGGCAAAAGGAAGTTACAGTTTAATAGGATTAGGTATTGATTGGGGAGGACCAATGGCTTTTGCGTTTTCATTGAATGGAGCAGCAGCCACCTTTACTCCAACAGGCGGAGCAGACGGCTTGGTTTCTTATACTAAACCTATTGCAGTTACAGTTTAAGAAAACAAATAATTATGTTGTTTATATAACGTATTGACCTAAGAACATAGCAGGAATCAGAATTTTCACAATTCAAATGAGACCTTGAAGAAGTCGGTAGATACTGCAGACTAAAATCATGGCTTGTAAGGAGCGTGTTGGTTCAAAACCACGTGTTGCATTATGGAAAATGAAAGCCCTAATCTTTTGATTAGGGCTTTTGCAATAATACTCTATCCTCGATATTATATAAGGTCTAGTAAATATTTACAATTATTGGAAGTAAATCTCTGGTCGGTCAAGGCAGGTGCTACACTTGCCTTTCATTAAATGCCAAATAACATACGTAAGTGTAAATAATGCAATAACTTCGCGAGTATGGTTTTGTAAAAAGGTATCTTAGCAGAAAGCGGCTGTAGCACCTGCCTTGACCTGCCTTGACCTAAATGCTCCAAATTGTATATTATTATTAGACTCTATATAATTCAATTCAAAAAAAAAGTAAACACACCGGCATTCATTTTTTCTCACGGTTATCAAATCATATATGCCATCATTTAATCGGAGGAAACCCGATAGTCTCCGCCACACCGCTCCGTACAGAATACCACAGCACCTGCATAAATGTATCGTCCGGCTTTCGTTTGTAGTTTATTTTCCCTAATGTCAGTTTTCCGTTTTTATCTCTTTTACTTTCACTGTTGAACTTAAATGTATTAGCTAAAAATGATTTTATTACATTAAAGATACCCTTATCACTTCTGGATTCCCGATCTATAAAAGCTAAACTGAAATCCTTGAATTCTACACCTACTGTTCCAGTTGCCTTACCGTCGTCCACCCGTAAATTAAAACTTGCAAATTGAGAAACACCCGATTTGATACGTACATGCTCGGCTGTCTCAAGGAAGATATTGAGCTTTGTCAATTTGATTTCAGTGAGTGAACCGGATGATTGTAATGAGAATGTCGGTGACGTAAGTGGTGTACGTACCATTACCGATAGTATCGCTCCGTTCATAAATTCAGAAGCAAAGTTTATTACTGCAGTGTCGCCATTATTGTTATTATTCGTAATTCCCAAAACCTCTGCATTCATGTTGTTGAATACAATCAAAGCCGGCTTGGAGCGGGGTGCATAATACTCACTATACTCAATATGCCCGTTTACCACCGAAACGCTGTCTATCTGTATTGTTTGTTTAATTTCAGAAAGTATCTCGTTCGGCATAGGAAGTTTGGTTTTGATATGCTTTTTTGATTTGAACTTGCTGACTTGGATACCCGCCGCCGCATCCTCGACTTGAATCAAACGGGCTCGATATTTGTCCCCTTGCAATAAATCGGGAAATGAAAGACCGCTTAATTTAATTGTTGGCAACTGTAATGTAATCCTTGTTCTTCCATATTTACTTGCATCAAAATATTGATTTTCATCCATCAACGGGTCAATTGTCAAATTACTGACTACTGCATTCGAATCACGAATTGATGCATACAGTCCCTTACAGTCAATTGCATATCCTTCGGTTGCCGCTTCCCCTTCAGTTAAACTTTCACCGTACTGAATATGTGTATTCTCGATGATAATGCTGTCTATTTGTGCTATTTTTTCTAATGAAGTAAGAAATTTCTTAATCGGGTATTTCTTTACCGTATCCGACTTTTCGGGTTTATATTTATCAACCAAAACATTCATGAATACATCACGTACTTGAATTGATGAGGCATGATAGATTTTGCCGTGAAACTGTTCGAGAAACGAAAAGCTATTAACTCTTATTTGTCGCACACTCATGTGAATTCGTTTTTTTTGGAAATCGCTTTCATCAAAAAAAAGTGAATCGTTCGTTAGGGGGCTGATTTCCAAACTGTCTATAGTAATCAGTGAGTCGCCGAGTGATAGTCTGAGGAGATTACTGTGGACACTATAGTGTGCTTTATTAAATTTCACATCAAACGATTCAACCTCAGCTACCGAGCCGTCCAAAGCTCCTTTCGAGTCGTTCCCTTTCCAAATTAATTGCCACCAACCGACACCTTTCGCGCTTGGTGCGTTGAATCTGCATGAAAACGTCGAATCTTTCGATTTTATTACTACATCACCTAATTCTACATGGCTATTGAAAAGATTAATATTCAAATCTGATATTTTTAACGAATAATCGGGATAGGCATGATTAAATTCACTTTCAGCCAGATCTTTAAGGTAGGTATTGACAAATATATCCGGTAACAGAAGCAAAACTACGGTAGATACTACAGCAAGGAATCCGGATACAAGAGTTGTATATAGTATTATTTTCAATCGAGAACGCTTGGCATTGCCATTGGATTGCTTGATACTATCTGTATTCATACCGTTTATTATGTTCAAAAGTAAAAAACTATCGGTTGTTTAACGGGTATTTTATAGAAGTAATCAGACCGGTGTTTACGGTCAAACGACTGTTTTTTTTAACTACTTAGTTACATTAGTCAAGACGCTGTTTTGTATCGGAACTTTTTCACTTCGTTCGAGCAATACACCTATCCATCGCGTACTTTCGTTGCTCTCAAATCCGAATTTTAATGCCATAGTCAGGGGTACACACAACATCATCCCGATCGGACCCAAAATATTCCCCCAAAAAATCACCGAGAGGAATACCACAAGTGTTGACAAACCGAGCATTTTCCCCATTAATCTCGGCTGAATAATACTTCCCAAAACAAACGTGAACAGTAAATACCCCAAAGCCACTACCCCGGCTTTGGCGGGTCCTAGCTGAATAAACGACACTGCAACCGTAATAACCAAGGCAATAGCCGAACCTAAATTCGGAATATAACACAAAAAAAATGTAATTAACCCAATCATAACTGCAAAGTCAACCCCAAAAGCTGTCAACCAAATAGCCGTGATAATACCTGTTACTAATCCATATATTGTTTGAAATAT
This sequence comes from uncultured Chitinophagaceae bacterium, assembly GCA_964527785.1. GTDB lineage: Bacteria > Bacteroidota > Ignavibacteria > Kapaibacteriales > UBA961 > JADJXV01. The sequence continues at coordinate 8,279 of CAZGNO010000099.1, read as the reverse complement.
CATAAATCGCGACATTTCCTTCATAAAGTTACTAAACCCCGGAAAAGCAGCATTCGGATTTTCTACCGCGGCGCGAATTTTGCGAGGGAAAGAATTTGCCTCCATTAGAATAAAAGATACTGTCAGGAGAATAACCACAATATTTGAAACGAGCGATCCTATACCTCCCAAAAAGCCGGTTGCTACTGCCGCCACTTCTTCCGTACTTATTGATTTTGTAAGAATATCATCGCCAACTATAATACCTTTACTACCCAAAAAAGCAATGAAAGCTGCAGTATGTTCATGGAGACGTACCTGATATTGCGGAAGAGCAGCGAGAAGATTGTTAATGAAACTTCCTGTAATTAATCCTATTACTCCCACAATGAGTATGATACACGAGATTACAATTAATACTGCAACACCTGTCGGAACTTTTCTTTTTTTGAGACGGCGTACAATCGGTGAACCGAGAATTGATAGAAAAACAGAAATTAAGAACGGCATCAATACCGTCTGCGCCAGATGAACACCGGCTATAATAATTACCAGTAATGCAAAAACTGTCAGAAATTGTATCCCGTTTCTAAAAACTGTCTGTTCTTTCATAGAATTTTGTCTGGAAAATCGAGAACATGAAAACTTGTCAAAAAACTGTTATTTTACTTTTAGTATATCGGCTTTTGGGGGAAAATTACGAAATCTTTGAACAAGTTAAAATCAAAGAATATAATTGAATATGATTGTTGCTTACCACATTATACTTTCTTACCAATATCAAAAAACAGGGTGTTTTCAATACGTTCACATTATAGAACACATTTCGAAAACACCCCGAAAATACACTACTCACAATTTGAGATTATCTCAAATTATCTACCTATCTTTTTAATGCACGGAAAGCCCATTTGATACCTTGGTCAATATCATTACTGTTATTCGGGTCACGTGGGTCAAGCACAGAAATTCCGGTTCGGAAGACAAGTGAAGGATTCATGAATAGAATGATACCGCTTGTAACATTTTGCGAAATTTCAATGTCGTTCGCGAATCTCAACCAAAAGTTTATTGTTGCCTTACTTTTGTATTCGAATGGATATGCAACACCTTCATCATAAACAGTACCGTCTATAATTATCGTATATCTGTCACCGGTTACGAAATCACTGTATACAGCGTCATTGAGGTAATTTGCAACCTCGCTGCTGCTGAATCTGTGAATTTCAAACTTGATATGATTATATATTCCGGCAGGAATAGGACTGGAGGCATTTAATGAAAGTCCTGCACTGTCTATTGTTACGAGAAAAGGTCCAACTTTGACAGAATGACCGCTGTGATTACTGTCTTCGTTTGACCTATGCATTTTAATGTCGGATACAAGTATTCTCACTCGACTGATATGCAGTGAATCAGCTACAACCCCTTTTGCAGCAATACCTGAATAATCGTTTTTGATACTACTTGGGGTTACACTCCTGCCTTCCAACTGAGTGTAAATTTGAACTTGCGTGCTGTCTGTAGTCGAGGTGGAATCTGTACAGCCGATAGCCCAAAGACTAACCCCTACGACGATTGCTAAACGCAACCCAAAGAATGTTTTCATAATATCCCCTTTTATAAAAATTAATAAACAACTACAGTTAAAAATCTAACTGCAATACTTTTGTAGAAACGTAAGAAGCACTTGCAATTGAACTTAAAAATTTTCATTAGTTATCGTCCTCTAAACTTTGATGCAAGCACTCAACTCTTTAACTATAATACGAGTTAGTTTTTGGATAGTTGCAATTATTAGTTCATTGACGAATAATTACAATCATCATTTTTTACGTATATTTTCAACTCTATCACTATCTCACAAAACTACCTAAACTTTAACTGCTATATGTTACTCATATTAAGAAATATTTTACATAGATTATGCCTCGTTTTTATGCGCTCATAAACACTTTAAGAGTAATTACTCCAAATCATACAACATTTTTTTTAGCGTAGAGCCAAGTATTCCTTCCACACTTGGAACAGTTCCCATGTTGCTTGAACATCTCTCAGGCAATATTCTGAAATTTCCTTTCCTCTGCCCTCGCGAAAATAATCTGCTACCTTCGAGCCGTCCACGCCTTCTGATTTAGGTGATTTTATACCGAATGCTTTGGTAAAAAAATCAAAATTATAACGACGAGTAGCCCCTGTTTGTGAGCCGTTATAGAAACACAGTTCATCTATCAAATCCGTATGTAGCGGGTAATTGAAGCGAGTTCCTTCCATCAAGTTCCGCGAAGGTCTTACGCGAAGCATTGCCGAACGCAACATCAAAAATGGAGCATCAAACGTACGCCCGTTAAAGCTGATCAGATGTAATCTAGGGTATTGCCGTAGTAATTTCCAAAAATTCACCAGGAGTGTTTTTTCGGAACACCGAACAAATTTTGCACCGTTCGGCAAATCTTCACTTTTGAATTCACCCTCCCCTAGCGAATTATCTTGAAAATATGCACTTCGTTTTTTCTCAATAAATTCACCGGATTCATCTTTCTCCAAATGAATAATCCCGAGACAAACTACTTGGGCAGTAATTGGCGACAGTGCCATTTCCCCTTTCTTTTTGGATTGCTCTTCAGGTGTTGTTGTGCCTCGTAACAAGTATTCATGCTGTGCTTCGTCGAATGATTCCCAATCGAGTGGTGCAGTTTCGATGTCGAATACGCAATATGATTCAGCCATTGAATAACTCCTTCTAATTTGTGAAATGGATATTGTACCTACATACTCTATCGGCTCAAGTTGCAATCTACAAAATCTTATGATGATTGCCTACTGCAATTGATTCTTTACTTGTATTTTTCCGGTAAATATCATTCTTGCGTATTTTATCTTTTTCCAAAAGCCGATAAAGCGGTAAATTTGTGGTAACTATGAAAAACAACTCAAAAAATTCTCGGTTTTCTGCGAGCATTATCATTGTACTCGCTTGCTGCTTTGGCTTAACACTTTTTACTTCCGGCTGCGGCTCAGGTTCGACAGTTGATTATCGTGATGCAGAATCCGTCTTCAAAGCAGGGGTTGCAGCTTTGGATGATAATGATTATATCGAATCTCAAAAAATGTTTGATATTGTACGATTGCAATTTTCTACAACACAATATGCAGACGACGCTCAGTTTTATCTCGGCGAACTCAATTTCAAGCGCAGAGATTTTATCATAGCTGCTTTTAATTATAATCTGCTTTTGCGAACATACCCCACAAGCGAGTATGCCAAGCGAGCACTTTATAAATCTGCTCTTTGCTATAACGAACTCTCGCCTCCATCCGACCGAGACCAAGAGTATACAAAAAAAGCAATTCAGGCATTTTCTGAATTTCAAGCAGTGTATGCCCAGGATTCACTGAGTACAGAAGCCACTAAAAATATAGTAGCTCTTAGGCAAAAACTTGCAGAGCGTGAGTTCAATACCGCTGCGATTTACCGCAAGCTCTACAGCTGGAAAGCTACTCTTGTGTATTATGATACTCTTATGGAGGAATTTCCCGATACTGAGTTTTACGAACCGGCGTTTTTAGGAAAGATTGAAATGCTTACCCAGTTAAAGCGCTATGACGAAGCCAAAGCACTGATTGATACCTATAAACGGAAGTTTCCAAGTGGAAAATTCCTGAATGATATTAGTACAATCGAAACGGGATTTCCGGCTAAGTAAGCCGCACTATTTATCAGCAACAATCAATGGCACTGAAAGAACGATATATCAATCCTTTCACGGATTTTGGGTTTAAGAAGCTCTTTGGCACGGAGCCGAACAAGGACTTGCTGATTGATTTTCTCAATCAGATTCTGCCCTCAAAACACCAAATCAAAGAGTTATCGTATACCTCCACCGAAAATCTTGGCAATTCAGTTGCTGACAGAAAAGCAATTTTCGACCTCTATTGCACAAGTGAAAAAGGCGATAAATTTATCGTGGAAATTCAAAAGGCAAAACAAAACTACTTCAAAGACAGAAGCATCTACTATTCCACCTTCCCGATTCAAGAGCAAGCACAAAAAGGTGATTGGGATTTCAAACTCGCAGCAGTCTATACCGTGGGGATTCTTGATTTTGTGTTCGCCGAGGACAAGGATGAAAAAAAAGTTCTCCATATTGTTCAGCTAAAAGACCAAGTCGGCTCGATTTTCTATGATAAGCTAACGTATGTCTATCTGGAAATGCCTAATTTTGACAAAACAGAAACTGAACTCGAAACGCATTTTGACAAATGGATGTTTGTTTTCAAATACCTCCATAGATTAAATGACATTCCCCCTAAATTGCAAGAAAAAATATTCAAAAAACTATTCAAAACTGCCGAAATAGCTAATTTCACCAATACTGAACGCCAAGAGTACGAAAGCAGCTTGAAATACTACAGAGATATGAAAAATGTAACCGATACTGCTTGGGAAGATGGGAAAATTGAAGGGATAATAGAAGGGGAAATAAAAGGGAAAATTGAAGGGAAAATTGAAGGGAAAATTGAAGGGAAAATTGAGATAGCCAAAGCTATGATTGCAGAGAATGAAGCAATTGAAAAAATCATACGATTTACTGGGCTTACAAAAGATGAAATTGAAGGATTAAGGAAATAAACTATTTTGGACTATCATGGCATTCGAAAGTAATGAGTACGAAAGCAGCTTGAAATACTACAGAGATATGAAAAATGTAACCGATACTGCTTGGGAAGATGGGAAAATTGAAGGGATAATAGAAGGGGAAATAAAAGGGAAAATTGAAGGGAAAATTGAAGGGAAAATTGAAGGGAAAATTGAGATAGCCAAAGCTATGATTGCAGAGAATGAAGCAATTGAAAAAATCATGCGATTTACCGGGTTGACACAATATGAAATTGAAGGATTAATGAAGTAACACAAAAGTGAATTGCTAAAAATACAATAAAGACTCAATTATGCTCCAACTTGATACACTTTCATCGCTCGAAGGACGCGCCGTTCTCCATGATTGCTTTCGTGAGTTCCGCTATACCAAGCGCATGAATACAATCTCGACACTTGCCCTCACTTGGAGAATTTGCACCAAAGAACGTGAAATTTACCGCTACTCACAGTCTGAAGTTACTGTATTGCATCCGCTTGGCTTGGTCTCCGGTACATCGTTGTGGATGGAGGAAATCATCAATCGTTTCTATTTTTCAACCATCAATTCATTTGTTTATTTCGGTGCGGCTATTTTGTTGGTTTCGGTTGGTTTCAGAAGGATTTACGAAGATTTGCCCGATTCCATCGTAATCGGAAGTGTAATTTTCGAGGCGTTGATGCTGATGTTTATGTTTATCGTGATGTTTTTCTCGCCAACAGACGAAGGCGAAACCGAGACATCAGCTGAAACAGCCGCCATTACCGAACTTGTTCGCGAAGTCGGTGAGATTGCAAGAGACTATGCAGCAATTTCCGTTCGATTGGAAGTTATAGGTGATGCCCTCGAGAACGTTTCTACACGTCAGGAAGCACTCATTACATCATCATCGGAAGCAGTAAAAATTGCTGCAATGGCTGTCGCCCCAAATCCCCAACTCATTGATTCCATGCGCGAAACAACCACCGCACTTCATGAATTTACCCATGCACTCCGCACCCTCACTACATCAGCGGAAATGCTCAAACGCGAAGAAATTGAACTTGCTGTGCGCCGTGAAGTGGAACAGATGCTCTCCCAAAACGTGGCAAAACGCAACCTATGAAACGCGCACTGCCGAAACGTCGCCGAACAATAGAGATTTACTTCGTGCTCTATATTGCTGCACTTGTGATGCTATTACCGAGCAAGACTCCGCACGACTCACATACCTCAAGTAAAATATTGATGGACCTGTTCCGGCAATCATTTACCCTCCAACCTGAAAAAACGGTCTTGAATGCCAGGTTAATAGCCGATTCTTCCGGCAACCGCATCCTGTCGCTCGATTCAACCAATCTGATAGTCTATTCGGGTAATGTGAAAGATGTGCAGTATGAATGCACCGTCGAAGACCAATCCTTGCGCCAAAAATTGATATTGGTCTCCAATCAGCCGTCGGTCAATACGCTGTTCCGTTTGAATGACTTCCCTTCCAGACAGGCAATTGAGTTTCGCTGGCATCCGCCTGAACATAACAGAATGAATCGAAGTTTCGTTGTGCGAATCAAGGCAACTGCATCCCCACGACTTCAAAATGACAGTTTGCAGCAAATCATCGAAGCTACAGGTGCTAGAATCACAGCCGAAGCGCAGTTCAGTGTCAATATCATTTTTGAAAACAGCGGGGCTTTTTCATCGCAACCAATTGCATCCCTTCCCGGTTTCCAAGTGGACTCCTCATTGAACGGTATATCCCCTACTCAACTTGGTAATCCTTCTCTAGGCACAGGAAAGCTCGGCGAGTTCTCGCTTCAGCCGCAGAATGCCATTGTGAAATCACTCGCCTATCAGCAATGGACAAACAGGATTTTTCTAGCCGGAGCATACACCGGCGAACTTCGCACCCCGACCATCAAAATTGAACGTTCAAAAACGGAAAGTGGAACTGCAACTATAAGTGAAATGCGCGGGAGTGAAATTGTAGTAGGCGGCTCAACGCCCGACGCAGGCACAATGAAAGTAATAATTACCGCCGAGCGTATCGCAGATAAAAAAGAAGTCAGTGTGGATTTCACAATTCAACCGCAGCCGCTTGCTGCTCCCGAAATTGCCAGAGTCATGTACCCTGCGCAAACATATTCTATTCTGCCGAACCTTCCGATGCTGACCAATATGGAAGTCCGTGCCGTTTTGCGGGACGGTAAGACTGAGCGTGTCTCATCGCCGCAAGGTGAACTCTTCACCTTCACGCCTGATATTTCCGACACGCAGAAAATCCTGATGTTCGAGCGGTATGCCGGAGCGAAGCAAATCGGACAGTCAATTGCTATTCATATAGAGCCATTCCCACCACCGGAAATACTCTTTGACCAAACTACCTACCAAAGCGGAGTGGTGCTCGTCCGCACCCGCTCGTATGGCTATCATAATTCTAAACGGAATGAAGTCCGGCTGGAGATAGTGGAAGGCAATGCTTCATCGCCAAAGGATATGCGCGGGAATGTACAAATGGACAGCAAAACACTCGCTATCGTCCAAACATTCCGTATTGTACCGGCAGCGGGTAATAAACCGTTTAAGTTCACTATACGTGCTGTGGATGAGCGTGGGAAGACTTCGGCGGCTAAGGTGATTACCGGGGAGTGAGAGGGGGTGATTACAGTATATCTATTGGAAATTGACGTAAAGAACAACATCAACAATTGAAAACTTAGTATTAAACGGTAGAAAACGCAGTGTAACTATCATAAAATAATATAAAATATTACCTCATGCATTAAAAAAAGAAAACAAGAAAAAGCCGCACAAAAAATGTACGGCTTGATATTCACAACTTCAGTAAAGCAGAAATCACCCGGTCATCTGCTCAGACTCCTCAGTTATCGTTTGTACTTCTTGCGGCTGCTCTGCAGCAATAAACTCAACAGTCGTAATCACCGGAAGATATACTTTTGCAAGCGGCGTTCCTGCTGTTTTCACTGCGAGGATACCACGTGCTGTTGAGGTGGTTAGTTGCAAGAGATGTGTAAGCAAATCTTCCTGCATATCAAAACTCTTATCGCCCATGATGTTCAAATAATCCAAAAGGTTATCCACCTTAAACACAGTAGAACTCTCATAGCACATCATCTGAAACCACCCCTGCTCGCTGGGGTATCTGTATGTAATCGAAGTTTTCACTCCAAATAAACTTTCACTGACGTGCCACCCAAAATTAAAATTAAGCGAAATGCTGACATTATGGGCATAGAAATCCTCTCTCAGGTGCTCAGGCAATTCCATGTAGAAAAATTCATGCTCTAAAATATCAGAAAACGTAACCGAAAAATCACTTGGAGTCATAAAAAAAGACCTTTACCGTAGATATATTAAAAATTTATGTTGTATTTCGTAAGTTAGAATAGAGACTGAATATGCAATTATTAACTTATTTGCTTGTCATTCTGAACGATAGTGATGAATCTCCGTTAGCACATCCGTCGTACTGTTTCCCTTGGGAATTCATCGGTTTAGGAAGCCCTTAGAATGACATCTCTTGTAATTAATGTAAACTCTATGAAAAATTAAAAAGAATCTCCCACAGGGTTTCACAGAGTGTTACAGAGTTTCACAATGCATATATATAACTGATGTTACGCAAGATTATATTGATTAGACCTTATCAACAACAAATTTACA
>CAZGNO010000098.1:0-14028 GCA_964527785.1 uncultured Chitinophagaceae bacterium | reverse complement strand
AACGTCAGTGAAGAATCTCCGTATGCTGTTTTAGTCCTGTTCTTGTAGTGCATTGCGGAGATTCTTCAGTCGAAGACTTCTTCAGAATGACAGCTATACTAATACAACGATTATTTTTGTCTCAGCACTTACTTTCCTACAACAGTATTTGTTAATACTATAGAAATGAATGCTTGAATATAACCACAAGTTAACTGTATGATTGGCTAAGACGAACTAATACAATTGTTTATACCAAAAAAATAAATTGCAAACATTCCAAATTATTTGTAATTTACATTTATTCAAAAAAAGGAAGTGTAACTAATAATAATATATAGCTTCATATCGGTCATTACCACGACAACCTCAGTCAAGAAATGAAAAGTTCTCGGTTATTATAATTGTTATTTTTAATTTTTTGGGGTAGTGTTATGATTAAACGTATTCTGATTGGTGGGGTCATTGGCGGAATATTAAGCTTTCTCGCTGGGAGATTAATCTTCGGTATTTTATTGTTGGACATAATGAAACCTCTTATGATGGATGGGATAATGAGAATGCCTCAGCCCGAATTACTCCATTTGATTTTGTCCAATCTTTTTTGGGGACTGACAATGTCTATAATTTTCGTGAAGTGGGCGAAGGTCTATTCATTCAGTCGGGGCGTGACTGTAGCTTTGCTTGTATTTGTACCGCTTTCAATTGCAATAGATTTACGAACATGGGCTTTAATGACGATATACAATGATTTGTCAATAGCATTTTATCATGCGATTGGAACTGCTGCCTTGGTTACAATTGTTGGAGGTCTGTTGGGGTGGATCTTTGGAAAAATGGGAGTATTGCCCGAATAATCTTCTCTACTCTTTAGTTATTTTGGAAAGCCCGAACAGTTTGCTCGGGCTTTTTTTTATAGTGATTCTACAATTGAAGCTAAGTACTGAGACAGATTAAATTGTTAAATTCAGTCCTGTCATTCTGAGCGACAGCGAAGAATCTCCGTTTGCTGCTTAAGTCATGTTCTTGTAGTACATTGCTGAGATTCTTCAGTCGAAGACTCCTTCAGAATGACAGCTATTCGAATAATGCGATTATTTTTGTCCTCTTACTTACTTCATTGTCATATGTCAACATAGAGTGCTGATAGAATGTGTGAAAATATTTTTTACACGGTGAGTTCTTTTTCTTGTTTTTGACACATTACACAGTAGTTGTCAGGTCGAGTTTTATACTGTCCTCTGCCCGCTTCCCCCCTCTCAGGGTTCAGACCTGCACTTACTGTTACAGTCCTGCTTAGGGCAGTTCAACTGAACATAAAGTAATGTTTTAGAATAGCAGTTTTGCAGTAGTGAATTCATGTGTACTACCATTCAAATATTTGTTATATTGCAAGCAATGCTACAACAAAGATTTTCCAGTCTCTTGTTACCACTATGAAATGGCTTTTATTACTTTTTGCCGGATTCATCGTACTCACCCCAAAACTTTACGGGCAGGAATCTATATCACTTTTTGATATAGATACAACTAATTTCCCGACAATAAAAGCAAAATTCATCGCTTTCGATGCCTCAAAAAACCATGCAAGACCAAGCGGGAACGAACTGGTCGTTACTGAAAATGGAATTCAGCGAACAATTACTAATGTATTTTGTCCTCCCTCACCCCCTCCGATTCCGCTTTCATCTGTTCTTACGATTGATGTTTCAGGTTCGATGCTTGATAAATATAACGATATTCCAAGAATCAAATTAGCACAGATTGCTGCGCAAACATGGGTGAATACTCTCGATTTCAGCCAGAATGAATGTGCGGTTACATCATTCGACGATAATAATTATCTGAATCAGGACTTTACTTCGGACGCATCGGCATTACTGACTGCAATCGAAGGACTGGAGCCGGACGGCGGAACTGATTACAACAAGGGTTTGCTGCTACCGACAGCCGGTAGTTTGGAGATAACAAAACGGGGTAAATTCAGACGAGTGGTTGTATTTCTGACTGACGGCTACCCGCAATCCGATCCGAATGTAACAAACATTGTGAATGAAGCAAAGCTCCAGGGATGTACGATATTTGCTGTAATGATTGGGCTGTACTGTCCGCAGTCGCTCAAAGATATATGTGTAAGGACAGGAGGCACTTGGTTCGAAAATATAAACTCGGTCGGCGAAGCATTAGAGGTGTACAATATTATCCTCAAACGCGCGCAAGGAATCGAACCGTGTTCAATAACATGGGAAAGTGCCCCTACCTGCGAAACCGAAACTCGAAATATATCACTCAAGTGGAATAACGGACCATCCTCCGCCGGAGCTTATATTGCACCGACGAGCGCATTGGTTCGATTGAATATTGCACCAAAATCACTATACATGAACTATAAGACGGTTGGTAAACCGTTTGATACCAGCGTAACGGTGACCGCACAAAAAGCAAGTGTGACTGTTACAAATATAACCTCTACAAATATTCAGTATGATATTTTTCCGAAGAGTTTTACTCTTCAAGCCGGCGCAAGCATTACGCTCAAAGTACAGTATACTCCTCCGAATGATAATTATTCATTCACCAGATTTGATTTTATAACCGATGTATGCCCGCTCGTACTCTATGCAAGCTCAGGACAAAAAGGGAAAATCTCGCCCAATGATGCTATCAAACTAACCAAGCCAAATGGCAGTGAAGTATTTGTAGTAGGAAGTGATACAGTCATAACATGGAGGGGTGTTCCCACAACTGATATTGTGCGATTGGAATACAGCACCGATAATGGTTCGTCTTGGATTATGATAACTGATTATGCAACCGGTGGTCGGTATGAATGGAAGAAAATACCAAATACCCCCAGTTATCAATGTTTGGTTCGGGTTACTCAACTTGACGACAATGTGTCGCAAAGTAACAGCTTTCCACTTTTGGGACATTCGGATAACGTAACGGGTATTCGCTGGAGCCACAACGACAAGTATGTTGCTACAGCAAGCGCAGACAGTACTATGCGAATATGGGATGCAACCACCGGTGCTGAGGTTCGGCGAATAGCCGCCCATAGGGGAAGTGTGAACAGTGTGGAGTGGAGCACTAAGGACGACAGCCAAATAACAACGGCAAGTGCCGACAGTACTGCACGAATTTGGGATGTAGCTACCGGTAACGAAGTCAGACAGTTCAAAGGGCATATCGGCTGCGTAGAATGCGCAACCCTTAGCCCCGACCGTTCGCTAATGGCAACTGCAAGCAAAGACCTAACCGCACAAATTTGGGATGCCAATACCGGAAAATCCCTCCGTCGTATTCCTGCTCGAACCGTCAGTATAACTTCTGTCAGCTGGAGTCCGGATGCGCAGCACGTTGCTACTTCACGGAATGACACACGAATTTTTGATGCAACGACAGGAAGTGAGGTTACACTTCGAGCCGGACATACTGACTTCATTGATTTTATGGCTTGGAGTCCAAACGGTACACAAATAGCTACCGCTTGTCGTGATAAAACAGCACGAATTTGGAATGCTTCGAGCGGTGATACTGTTGTTACGTTTTACGGACATACAGGAGGAGTGAATCATCTCGGCTGGAGTCCGGACGGCAGTAAAATTGCAACAGCAAGCGCCGATAATACAGCTCAAATATGGGACGCCCTGACAGGGCAATCAATTCAAAAGTTTTTCGGGCATACAGGAGCAGTTACTTATGTAAGTTGGAGTCCTGACGGGAAGGCAATTGCAACCGCAAGTGCCGACAACACTGCACGTATTTGGGACGCGGCTACAGGAAAGCAACTTCAACTGCTAAAAGGTCATGCAGATATAGTTACAGACGTAGTATGGAATCAAAATGGCAGCAGGGTAGCAACGTCAAGTCCCGATAATACTGCATGGATTTGGGATGTAAGCGGTGCTTTTGCTATGCTCTCGGATGTATCAGATGCGGTTTTTTCGATTGTGATACCGGTGCCTGCCGGTAAGGATATTGATATGCACCAAGTATTGGTGGGTTCGGCACGTGATTCATTGGTCGAATCGTTTGTTGCGAATAAAGGTTCGTATGCATTCAAAGTCAATGAAATTATAATTACCGGTCCTGATTCATCCAATTTTTCTATTATCTCCGGCATACCTCCCTTTGATGTACTTCCGAACAATTCAAAATCTGTAGAGTTTCACTTTGCCCCGATAAGTGCAGGACAAAAATCAGCAACGGTTCTTATAATTACTCAGAACGATACGCTTCGACAAACAATTACCGGAGAAGGTATTTCACCTCAGATTGCCGTTATTAATAGTGTTATTGATTTTGGAGCAGTCGAAGTAAAAACAGCAAAAGACACACTGAAAGCAGTTACCGTCAAGAATATTGGCAACTCACCGATTACCATTACCGGTACCCGTTATGGTGCACCCAACGACAAGGACTTCACTACAATATCAGGTGGCGGTTCGTTTACCCTTGCATCGGGAGATAGTAAGGAAATGGATTTGAAATTCATCCCCAGTACCGCCGGACGAACGAGCGGGCAATTGTTGTTCGATTATAACGGAACAGGTTCTCCGGCAGTAATTCAATTATTTGGTGAAGGAATTGCTCCAAAACTGATAGTAGTAAACGACACTATTGATTTTGAAACCGTAGAAATAGGCACACCGAAAGACACTGTAGATGCCATTACCATTAAAAACATCGGGACAATGGCTCTTACCATTAATAATGTCCGCTATGCAAATTCAAATAATACTGAATTTACGACGATTGCCGGTGGAGGTACGTTTAAACTTCCTCCCCAAGAATCAGCAAAAATGAGTTTACGCTTTACTCCAAATACAGCCGGAATCAGGAGCGGGAAATTACTGTTTGATTATAACGGTACTGAATCACCTGCCGAAATTGTTTTAATCGGAAACGGCGTCCCCAAAAATACGATTTCTGTAAAAGTACTTAATAAAGTAATAGATTTTGGGAAGGTTGCCGTTGATTCTATAAAGGATTCGATTCAAGCTGTTACTATTCAAAACAATGGGACAGTTGATATAACAATCACCGATATTATCCTTACAAATCCAAGCGAATCATCATTTACGATGCTTTCAAACCCTACCCCAGTCCTTCTGAAAACAAACGATATTATTCGTCTTGATTTACGTTTTAAACCTGGCAGCACAGGCATCAAAACTAATAAACTCAGATTTAATTATGCCGGAGTAGTAACTCCGATTGAAGTAGAACTCACGGGTGAAGGTGTGAATTTGGTGACTTCGGTGGAGCTTCTCACAAGTGAAATTGATTTTGGGAAGATTGAACTTGGTAATTACAGAGATACACTCAAAGCTCTCACAATTAAAAACACAGGGCAAACAACCGTAACTGTTTCTGACATCGAAAATGCAATTACGAGCGAATTAGATTTTAGTATTATTAATAACCCTTCGCCCGGCACCCTTCTTCCGAATGAAACGTTGCCGCTTTCGATTCGATTTACTCCAAGCAGTGTAGGAACTAAATCAGGACGGCTGCGATTTAACTTCAAAGGTTCGATTAGTCCTTTAGAAATGGGATTGGTCGGTGAAGGTATCAAAAAGGTAATGCCCACCGCATCTGCTCTCTTCACAGTAGGGAGTGCCCAAGCATTCGCGGGAGAAATAGTCTCAATCCCGATTACGCTCAATAATGCAATCAATATTCAGCAATCCGGGGTTGAAAAATTCAAAGCACGGTTGATTTTCAATGCTACGCTGCTAGAGCCGACAGGCACAACTCCCAAAGGGATACTGCAAGGGAATACCAGAATAATCAATCTCGACCTTCCGACCCAAGCCGATACAAAGAATATTCTTTTGCAATTACAGTTTCGCGCAGGACTTGGGAATGATTCCATTACTGCTATTGCTCTCGATTCGATAGAAGCAATCGGCGGAACGGCTCAGCTTACCCATGAAAACGGTCAATTTAAACTGCTTGGCATTTGCCTCGCTGAAGGCGCACGCCTTCTGAACCCGAACGGAATTATTACATTATCGTTGATTCGCCCCAATCCGGCACACGAATTCGCGGAAATTGAACTGGAAACGACTGAAAGCGGTAAAACCTCATTAGAATTATACTCCGTTCAAGGGCAGAAAATACGTACATTTATTGATGGAATTATTGAACCGGCTTGCAGAGTTATACCACTGGATTTGCAGTCTGTCAATAGCGGTGTCTATATACTCATTCTCCAAACACCAACTGAGCGAATGAACACTATATTAGAGGTAATACGTTGATAAAACGAACTACCCTTTTCATCGTTATATTGTGCAGTATATGTACTGCATCCCATCAACTTCGTTCTCAGGACACACTGAATTCTCGGTACGGAATTTTCGGACATGGTCTTGCTGCCATCCACTCGGCAGATTTTCGTTGGTTACCAAATACATCAAGCTGTTGCTCCGGTTTCACAGGAGGAACAAGTATCGGTATTGGTACGGGTTTACTTTTTGAATTTCCACTTGCTGATAACCTGCTACTCGGAACTCGGCTATCACTCTTGGCACAGCCATTTTCAATGACTACTCGCGAACCCATTGATAATATCATTGTAAACGGCACAGGGCAAAAAGGTGCGTTCGACCACAAATTGGACGGTTCTTATTCGACTATTACCTTCGAGCCGATGGTATCATATCGTTTATCAGGAACTTTTTTTGTGAATGCGGGCATCAGCATTGGAAAGATAGTAAGCAGTAATTACATTCAATTACAACAAATTTCAGAGCCGGTGGGTGTAGGAACTTTTCTTGATGAAAATGGCAATGATTCCCGTAAACGCACCCGCAATGAATTTTCCGGTGAACTTCCAAATCCGTCGTTTATCATTTCGCCGATGATTGGTGCAAGTATAGAATTACCGCTCAACAAAAAAAAAACAATGCTGCTTGCACCGGAAGTACTGTATCAAATAGGTGTTACTGACATTATAGAAGGTGTAAACTGGAAAACAAATCAGCTTCGTTTCGGAATTTCCGTAAAATACTCACCACATTCTGAGCAGCAGCCCATATTACCTATTCAAGAAAAAAAGAAAGAGACATCGGTTATTGCTGCCGAAACACCGAAGCAAATTGAAACCAAACCAACGGTGCATATCGTTGCTGTAGGATTAGATGCCGGCGGACGTGAAGTTCCTAACCCTACACTTCGAATTGAGGAATTTACTTCTACCGTTATGACTTCCCTGCTGAATTACGTTTTCTTTGCTCCAAATTCAGCCGAAATTCAACCGCGTTATTCTCTGATAACTCCTAATCAATCTACGAGTTTTACACCGGAAAAGGTGAACTCTGCCGATAAATTAAGCACCTATTATCACCTTCTTAATATTATCGGTAAGCGTATGCAACTGAACCCTACTTCAAAAATAACGCTAACGGGATGCATCAATGATTATGCAGAAGAAAAAAACAACCTTGGGCTTGCAAAAAAACGTGCTGAAACAGTAAAAGAGTACATTACTAAAACTTGGAATATACTACCGAATAGAATTACCATCGAAGAGCGGCTCTTACCGTCAAAACCGTCGAATATGCTAACATCGGACGGTGCAGATGAGAACAGAAGGGTAGAAATTACTACCGATAACCAAGATATTCTTGCACCAATCATCACCAACGACACTTTGAGAACTGCAAACTACACTGCTATTCGGTTTAAACCGGTCGTTCCCCCGCAAATTGACAGCAAAAAATGGTCAATTGCTACTGAGCAAAATTCCTCAATTATTAAGAATTTCTCTGCAGTCGGTACACCTCCTCATTTCGTAGATTGGAGAATTTCATCAGAAAAAACAACCATCCCAAGATATGCTACTCCACTGCAATTTGAACTGTCCGTTACAGACAATTCAAATACAGTATTACGAGACAAAGGGGAAATACAGATTGATGCAGTATCCATCTCTAAAAAACGCACTGAAAAACAAGGCGATAAAGAAATTGATTCGTACAGTCTTATTCTCTTTGGGGTGAAAAGTGCTGATATAACCCCTGCCAACAAGAGCATTCTCGAATTTATCAAAAAGAGAATCAAGAAAAACGCAAGTGTAGTAGTTATGGGCTACACCGACCGCGTAGGTGAAATCACGTTCAACCTATCACTTGCCGATACGAGAGCAAAAGCTGTAGCAAATTTTCTAGGGAAATCATACGATATTTCGACCGTAGCCAAAGGCAATTCAAATCTTTATGACAATAATTTACCGGAGGGAAGATTTTACTCGCGTACAGTTGAAATTGAAGTGCAAACTCCGATTACCTATTGATAATTTATGGAACCCTGACAATTTTTGTGGTAATACATACAAATCCCCTCGTTCCCCTTTAGCAAGCAGTGCTGTTAAGTTTTTAAAGGTATCAGATTGTTTTATCTCCCGTAGAGAGAATATATCGGTAGGAACAGATGTTCTCCAGAGTCTCTAAGCCCCATCGGGGCGACATATTGTATCAGCTATGTTACTATATTTCGTTCCTGACGGAACTTTAAGAACATCGGGGAATGTATCTTCTACCGATATTTTGCCCCTACAGGGCAGTTTTACATTTTATGTTGTAGCCAATTAGAAAAACAGCCCCGCTATAACAAGAGATGAAGTAGGTCTATATAATTTAGTGACTTATCTTGCATCCACCTTGTTAAATGGGAACGAGGGGATTTCCGTGCTTGTTGAAACTAAAAAAATTGTCAGAGAACCTAATTTGTTTTCAGGGGGGGAAGCCGGCACTCTATATCTACATAGTAATTGTATAGATACCGTTTGCAGTATTTGCTGAGAAGCAGTTTAGGCAGATTTATTATCTTATTGCTAATCAATATACTTGTGAGTTTATTAAGCTAAAAAATAATATCTTCGGCACTATTTTTGATGGAGCAACTTTTCTATTATGAAGAAGAATTAAGTTGGGTTTAAGACAAAGAAAAGTTATATTGCCGACCCTGAATGCGGCTTTTAGCCATTGGATACGATATTTTTTCATTTCTAAAAGGAGGATAACATGGTGATTTCAAAGAACCGCCTTGTATTCTTAGCCACAATACTCTGCTCGTGGGGAGCGATTGGGAGTTTGGATTTTGGGCATTCACTTTATGCTCAACAAACCTCGAATCGGTCGCAACAAGCAAAACCATCCACCCAAACGCGCGCAGTTTTTCCTGATGAATACTCTGATTTTGATGATAAGCCGAGGGTCGGCGGGTCAGGTAATGAAGCTATCAGTCTAAAACTGGAATCAGCACGCCAAAACTATCTCCGCGCTCTGACCCTGATAGAACGGAAAGACACTACAAACGCAACTGCTCAATTTGAATTTGCAATTGACATACTTCATAGTTTGGCTAATTACCCAAGCATTGAGCAGAATGAAGATTTTACGGATTTAGCACAGTCAATTATTGAAGATTACGAAAGTTATATCCAAAATATAGATAAACTTTCGGAAAATTCATCGGCGTTTTTGCTCCGAGAGAAGCTGTTTCAAGAAGTTGACGCTTTCTCACGTAATCTTAAACCCGAAATTACAATTATCGAAACCGGGAACAAACCAAAATTCCCTATCAGTTCCACGCTCCCGTCGCTTACTATCCCCCTTGTCAATAACGAACCGGTTGAAAAAAGCATTGCGTTTTTGACGCAGGATAAAGGTCGTAAATTCTTCAAACGTTGGCTGGAGCGAAGTGCCAGATGGTTCCCGATGATGAAGCGAATTGCCAAAGAAGAAGGAATGCCCGAAGAGATTATTTACCTTTCAATGATTGAAAGTGCATTAAATCCAAATGCGGTTTCTCCTTCGAAAGCAGTCGGCTTGTGGCAATTTATGCGCCCTACTGCCTCCGATTTCAACCTCTCAGTCAATTCATGGGTAGATGAACGCCGCGACCCTGAGAAGTCCACCCGTGCAGCTATGCGATATTTACGCTTTCTCTATAATGAGTTCGGAGATTGGCATCTTGCGCTTGCTGCCTACAATTGCGGTCCGAATGGTGCGCTTCGCCGTGCACTTGCCAAGGCAAAATCAGAAAATTCCACATTTTGGGATATTCGTGAGAGTCTGCCGCGTGAAACAAGAAATTATGTTCCGCTCTATATTGCTACTACCCTCATCACGCTCAATCCGGAAAATTACGGATTTACTACCGACGACCTTCAATATGAACCTGAGTACAAATATGAGGTTTGTACAATTAACGAATCAGTAAGTATGAAGTCGCTCGCCAAATGTGCAGAGTTATCGGTAGAAGAACTTAGAATGCTCAATACGGAACTCGTCAGTATATGTACTCCTCCTGATGGCGGATCATATAATTTGCGTGTTCCCCCCGGTAAAAAAGATTTATTTACAATGCGTTTTGCATCGTTGAGCGAAGACGAGAAACGTCCTTGGGTACTGCATGAAGTTAAAAAGGGTGAAACTCTTGCGACAATTTCCGCACAATACGGTGCTTCGTCTCAAGAAATTGCAACACTCAATCAAATCAGCGGATACCGCGCCAAGTTGAAGCGCGGAACAACCCTGAGAATTCCTACCGAATCAATAAGCACGCACACTCCTGCAGCTACTTCACTTGCTACGAATGAGCCAAAACAAATCGAAAGCAATATTTCTGCTCCCGAACGGGTTCCTACTCCTCAAGCCGGTAATCCTATCTCTGTAGCCCCGACCGAAAAAGCAATTGAAATCACACGTGAAAAATCTGCTGAAACTGTAACCGGCAGAGACAAAACAATTACTCATACCGTCCAGTCCGGCGAATCGCTTTTCAGTGTTTCAGAGCGTTATGGAGTACGCCTTACAGACCTTCGCAACTGGAATAACATATCCTATGGTAATGATAACCTTCAAATAGGAAGCAAATTAATCATTGCCTCTACAAAAGAAGCAATGGCTACTGCTGCCGGTCAAAAAGCAATAGACAGAGCAACTGATAACAGCCGCTCATCCATTCTTTCGCATAAAATCCGCAAGGGCGAAACTTTGGCTCAAATAGCAGATGATTACAATACTTCTATAGAGTCCATCAAGAAACTCAATCGCCTCAAACGCACTTCAACAATCGTTGCCGGCGAGGAAATCAAAATCCCTGCATCAGCATCACTCCTTGCAAAATCTTCAATCCGTGAACGTGTTCCTGCCCGACTTGCCGGAACTACAGTGAAATATCACAGAGTGAAAAAAGGTGATAATTTGAGTGTAATAGCGGCTCTCTATGGCGTAAAAGAGCACGACATCCAATCATGGAATCCCTCTATGAAGGGCGACATGATTATAGCCGGCGACCAACTCAAAGTCTATACAGGTAACCTCTCCAAAGGAAGCGGCGAAGCTCAATCACGTGAAATATCTCACCTCCCCAAACATTATACTGTTCGCAGAGGTGATACACTTGCTGAAATTGCCAATAAATTTGGTGTGTCGGTTTCTACTCTACGAACAAAGAATAAACTTGCCGGGAAATCTGATATTCGTGCCGGGCAGACACTCAGAATTCAGTAAGTTCTTATAACTATGCATTTCTTCAACGGGTTACTTCTTTTTTAAGAGTAACCCGTTTTTTTTTATAGGGTAACTTAACACGGGCATATCGGTTATAGAATAAGTAGCAAATTT
Source organism: uncultured Chitinophagaceae bacterium (assembly GCA_964527785.1). Classification (GTDB taxonomy): domain Bacteria; phylum Bacteroidota; class Ignavibacteria; order Kapaibacteriales; family UBA961; genus JADJXV01. The sequence goes on along the minus strand of CAZGNO010000098.1, from coordinate 2,404 downwards.
TAGAAATCAAATACATCTTTTTCTACGATGACTAAAGTCATATGCTATTGAGTATTTTTTTAATAATTTTGAGTAGTCGGCAAGTTCAAGGGTGAGTGTCAATTTTTGTAATTATGAACTATTGAAGATAAGTATTCACTTCGCCGGTTTTTAATTGCTCGGAGAATTTTTGCTAAGAATAAGGATAAGACCTCAATTACAATCAAGCTGTTTTTGGCAAAGAACCGTAAACCGTGATAAACTTTTGGTAAACATAAATTCCTTTTCTGATGGTAATGAATACTGTATTTTAGCAAGAAACAGTTTTAATGTTTTAAGACACTCTACCTATACATTCAAATTTTTAAAGATTTCGGATATTACATAATGGTACGAAAAATCATATTACTGCTGCTCATATTCGGTTCGTCTTTCGTGATAGCAAGCGCCCTCCCGCAGTTTTCTCTACTAAGCGGAAATAAATGCCAGAACTGTCATATTAATACGCAAGGTAGTGGTCTCCGGTCAGACCTGGGGTGGTATTCATTCAACGAACAATCGCTTATCAAACCGGAAAGCATTGGCTTAGGATGGCTATACGGGGAAAACAACAGCGGTAATACCCTGCTTGAGGATAATATCCTTACACTAGGGACCGATATGCGTCTTCAATATGCACGGAGTCATTCAACCGAAAATGCCGAACGCAAACTGTTCCCGATGCAGACAGCAGTCTATGCTTCTATTCGAGCAACTAAATGGGCGCAATTCGAAGGAGGAATCAACATTGGTCATAGACGCTTCGGAAATACGCAAACAAGTAATTTCAGAGGACAGCAACCGTGGTCAATATCCATGATATTGCAGCCGACATTATCGTATCCGCAACTCAGAGTCGGATTTTTCTCACCGACTATCGGTATGCGCAATGATGACCACACCAAACTTATTTGGCAAGTACCGAGCGCATCGGGTACAAATAATATATCTAATCTCATTCCCCCGCTCTATGCTGAATTCGGTACCGAACTTACCTACGATGCACTCAAATGGCTGACAGTGTCGGTAGGTGCATTTGGTTCGCATTCAATTTCCGAATTGGTTTTGAATAAATACTCTACCGGCAATATTGGCTCTCAAATTTCACTTATTTCAGATGCCAATAAACCTACGATTGTAGCAAGGGCTGTGGTATGGCAACGTTTCTTTGACGATAAACTGAATGCTTATCTGGGCAGTTCAGTTTTTACAAATGATGACTTTATATTGATGAATGCTTTTGCCGGAGTTGGGCTGGCGGACAAAGTAACACTTATGTTTGACTACGCTGCATCAGATAAAAAAGGGATTCGGAAGACAACTACTGCATCTGTCGAAGCTATGTATCAGCTTCATGAGGCACTTTTCCTCACAGCACGAGCAGAGACAGGCAGAACCCTTACCGAAAATTTTGATTCGGCATATACACAAGCGGTAATGATCGGGGCTCAAATTTTTGTACTCCCGTATGTAGAATTAAGACCCGAATACCGAATAATGGATGCCAATTCATTCCGTTCAGGACGATATGCACTCCAATTACATTTATTCTATTAAGGACATTTTTATGAAATGGAAAACTATTAGCATTACTGCACTTGTACTTATTTTGCCGCTCATTGCCCTTTGGTTTGCCCAAGGGAAAAACATCTATACAAAAGATAAAAAGCAAGTAGTGACCAAGGTAAAAGATGAGATTTTCGGTAATGAAACAGAGAAAATAGAATGGGTTGAGGAATTTCAATTGGGTCTGTTGCCGGGTGTTGATGATTTATCACCCAAGCTCATACTGTCAGTGGCTGTTCCAAGCGGTATCCTTGTTGTCATATCTTTATTTGGTTTTTACAAGGACTACAAACAAAAACGCGCAACTCAAAAGTAATTTTTTTTCGTATGTGGCGTCTCTAAATTTATAGATGTGCGGATATTCACACACTATATGCCGGTGCAGAATAAAGCGTACAGATACAGTAACGCAATATAATTAGAAATAATATAGTTGTGTATGTCATTCTTCAGTCGAAGCCGCCTGAAAATGACATCTCTTAAATAGTTAGTACAATTTAGTGTCCTGTCATGCTGAACTCGATTCAGCATCTCCGGTTGCACTACGAAATAGCACGTCAAAATCAGAATCGCAATTCAGCAATAGACCCTGAATCGAGTTCAGGGTGACATACGTAAATATTTTATTCCAATGTCATTGCATTATTTTGTAGGCGGCTCGGCGACTATCAGGAACTCAGAATGACAGACACCAGACATTTGAATAGTAGTATAATTTATGTCCTGTCATGCTGAATTTAATTCAGCATCTCCGTGTGCACTACTAAATAGTACGTCGAAATTAGCATGACTAGACAGCAATAGACCCTGAACCCGGGTT
>CAZGNO010000097.1:0-14092 GCA_964527785.1 uncultured Chitinophagaceae bacterium | reverse complement strand
AGAACCTGACTTGACTAGGGAAGAAACTCAATACATTAATTGTTGCGTAACAGCACTTACTTAAGTAAGAAGAAAAAGTAAATTTAGGGCTAGGATGGTAAATAATTATTATATTCAAAACATAACAGGGGTAAATATGAAGAATGTTTTACTATTTTTTCGTCAGGGCTTGATAGTTTTATCATTGTTGGGTGTTACATCCATAAGCGGTAATGCACAAACAGCAGGAGTACCGGTTCCGGTAGGACGTCCGAATCCTTTTTCTTTTGGAGTTGCAGGAGGGTTAAATTTTGGAATTAATGAAGGACTTACAAGACCCGGCAAGCCATCGTTTCGGTTATTTGGTCTTTATAATTTCAATGACCATCTAGACGGTGAATTTGGGGTAAGTTACATGATGAGCGGCACAGAAACAATCACGAGATTCTCTGATTACAAAACGACACTGATAATCCCCGATGTCCGCTTGCGATTTATACCGTTCACAATTGGTGCATTTAGTCCTTATGCGACTGTCGGTATAGGACTCCTTAGTTTTAACGGTAACGAAGTAGGGTTCTATCCCCAAAAAGTGGATACGATTGAAACAATGGTTACCGGAAAGAAATCAGGAATCGGTCTTGCAATTCCTATCGGCGGTGGTATTTACTGGCAACTTTCAAAGCAGGTAGGAATTGACATAAATGTAACTTCACATCTCAGTACATCAGATGAAATAAACCCTCATGTTGACGGAACAAATGACGGGACATGGGTAGGAATGCTTGGTATTACCTATAATTTTAAAAGCAGCAAAACTGATACCGACCTCGATGGTTTGACTGATGAAACAGAAGAAAAACTCGGAACAGATCCAAACAATCCTGATACTGACGGCGACGGACTAAAAGATGGCGAAGAAGTGAATGATTACAAAACCGACCCGCTCAAACCGGATACTGATGGCGACGGTCTAAAAGACGGCGATGAAGTAAATCTTCACAAAACCGACCCGCTCAAACCGGATACTGACGGTGACAACTTGCGTGATGGTGACGAAATTAAAAAGCACAGGACAAATCCCACGAAAGCAGATTCTGACGGCGATGGGCTCAACGACGGAAGCGAAGTAAATACCCATAAAACCGACCCGATGAGATCCGACACTGATGGCGATGGTCTCACGGACGGAAATGAAGTAAACAAGCACAAAACTGATCCACTCAACACGGACACAGACAGTGACGGACTCACAGACGGAAATGAAGTCACTACAACAAATACCGATCCACTCAAAGCCGATACCGATGGTGACGAATTGAAAGACGGTGATGAAGTAAACAGATATAAGACAAATGCGTTAGACCCTGATACAGACAAAGGTACAGTTAATGACGGAGAAGAGGTTCGACGAGGTACAAACCCACTTGTGCTTTCAGACGACGTCAAGAAAGAAATGCCTACGATGGAACTCGGTAAGAAAATCGTTCTTGATGGAGTAGAATTTGAAACGGGCAAAGCAATTATCACTCCGGAATCAGATGCGATTCTCCAGAGTGCACTCAATACCATGCAAAACAATCCTGATATTGACGTAGAAATTTCAGGACATACCGATAACGTTGGAAAACGTGATAAGAACCAAAAGCTATCGTTAGAGCGTGCTGAATCTGTTAAGCAATGGCTTGTTCAACATGGTGTAAACGCTGCAAGAATGTCCACGAAAGGTTTTGGTCCTGACCGTCCAATTGCCCCGAATGATACACCTGAAAATAAAAAGAAGAATCGTAGAATTGAATTTTCAAGGACAAGATAGACTTTTTTTGAAAAAACTATTTTCGGAGAATGTTAAATGCAAAGAGCCATGCTATGTACAGCGTGGCTCTTTGTATTAGTATTAGTAGTTGAGTTGCTTGAATGTTCTCTTATTATGTTGATAGAATAATATACAGCCAACTTAATTCTAACTTCATAATATTCCTATTGTAAGGTTATATCCAATTCAAATGTCGGTAACCATAAATTACATAATTACAGTAATTCATCCCTTCTCAAAAATTCTCTCATTTGTACCTATTTCATCTGACTGTAAAGTTCAATTAGTTTGATTTTAACAAATTTTAATTCAATTGCTCACTATCTGAAATTTATGGATGTACTTCGTTAACGATTCAATTTTCTGATGGATATCAACAGTACCCAAACTTTAGTATCTTACCTGTGTAAATTGATTACATTCATCTATTTTTCTCAAAGAAAAAATAATACGTAAGTATTGATAATAACAAACGTAGTTTTTTGTATATTTGAGAAATAGTTACTTGATAAAAGTTATTTTGAATAAGTTGGTTTTGCATTTACTTTGTTATATGTTTGTTGATTATTAATCAAATGCAGCGTTCAGGAAATATTTACAACTATACACTTCATACATCCTTCTCCAGTAACTTCTACCTTTTAAATTAACTTAACCACAAAGAATACCCATGTATTTTCTCCTGAAAACTTGTTGTGATTTTCACCGAGGAGTTTTTCAATGAATTTAATAATTCTTCTATTGATTTTTTCAATTCTAGAATCAATAAATCTTTATGCTCAAGATAACCCAGCATGGAGAGTTATTGGTAACTTATCAATAGCTCGTACCAGACACGAATCGGTATATATTGGGAACAGCAAAATACTTGTTTTTGGAGGAACTACTAATAACAATGAAATTACTAACGCAGTTGAGGTGATTGATATTCTTAACAATACTATTGTCCAAGTTGAACCGATGAAAAAATCGCGTTCGGAATTTGCTTCATTAGTTACAAGTGATAGTTTAGTTTTGGCTATCGGTGGAGTATATTTTAAGGATAATGTTACGAACAATATTGAAGCATATAATATTAAAACTGGAAAGTGGTCAGCATTCGGCTCGCTGATTGAACCCAGAAGACAATTCAAAGCCATTTGGATTTCCAATATCGAATTTATGGTTGTTGGCGGACGTATGTTTACCCAGCAAACATTGAATACTGCAGAAATATTCAATATACAAACCAGATCATCGCGACTGATACCGGATTATCCGGTGTTCGTTAATAATCCTGCAGTAGGTTATTCATCAAGGGGTATTCCTGTTATTTTCGGTGGGCGTGAGGGAGGAACAGGAAGTAATCAATCAGATGATGTATATACCTTTGATTTACAAAACAACAAATGGGTAACAGTCGGTAAAATGACCCATGCTTCAGAATATCCTCCCGCAATCAGACTTTGGGATGAACGGCTTATGTACACCGGTGGCAATAACGAGTCTATGCGTTCTGAAAGTTGGTTGCATGACATAGCATTAGAAGAGAACAACTCATTTAAACTCATAGGAGCAATGAAATTTGGCAGACACGCTCATTTTCTTTCACAATGGAATTCTTCAACTGTACTAACAGGAGGCGGAAGTTTTGGAGGTTCTCCCCCATTTGGAACTAAAGTATTAAAGAGCACAGAGTGGATTGATATTCAATCAGGTAAAGTAACCGAAGGTCCTGCCACGAACTATCCTCACTCGTATCATTCTTTTCACACGATTCCAATTTATCAAAACGGTAAACCTATTGCTTCCAAAATTATTGTAATATCAGGATTAGGGGAAGATTTTCAATTTGAATCTTCCGTCGAGATTCTCGAACCCAATACATCGGATATGCCATGTGATTATAATAGCCCTACATTTTATAAATTACCTAATCTGTATTGTCCTGTTAATGAAATTTCCCACGATGGAAAAATCATAACCACATCCACACCAATGCCATTTTGCCCCGGTAACAAACTGCTTATTATCCAGATGCGCGGTGCTGAAACAGTTACTGAACCGGGTGATTCTTATGGAAAGATAATTTCATACAATACGACAGGAAATTATGAGTTTACTCGAATTGAGCAAATAGCCGGTAACAAGATTACGCTTAAAAAACCCCTTGAGCGTTCGTACAATCCCGAAGGCAAAGTTCAGATTGTTCGTGTACCTGAGTTTAAGAATTACACAGTAACCGACAATATTGTATGTCCACAATGGGATGGTTCAGTTTTCGGTGTGATTGCACTTTCAGTATCAGACACGCTAACATTACAGCAATCAATCATTGCCGACGGAGCCGGTTTTTCCGGTGGTCGAGCTTCCAATGCAAACAACATACTCGGTAAACATATCAATGCCTATTACGGCAATGAAGATTCTTCTCTTTATGCACTTAAAGGAAATGGTATTGCTGGTTTTTGGGGCAAAGAACACAGTTCCGGAAAAGGTGCATTTGCAAATGCAGGTGGTGGTGGTAATAATCATAATGCCGGCGGCGGCGGCGGCGCAAACGGAGGGTGTGGAGGTCTGGGAGGTTTTGGATGGGATGAAATGAAAGATGGCAACTGCAAACTTGCTCAAGGGCTTGGCGGATATGTGGCTGAAAACGACAACAATCGAATTTTTATGGGCGGCGGCGGCGGTGCCGGACACTCTAATGAGAAAACAGGTACCGACGGTGGCAGCGGCGGTGGTATCATTATTATTCATTCAAACGTAGTCATAGGTGACGGTGGGACAATCTCGGCAAGGGGAATAGCAACAAAGAATGCTCAGTATGACGGGGTTGGCGGCGGTGGCGGTGGCGGTACAATTATCTTGAATGCAAAATCAGTGCTTGGCAAACTGCCAATTGAAGCCGGAGGCGGCAATGGTGGTGGTGTTACAGAACATCAGGACGGACCGGGCGGCGGTGGCGGTGGCGGTGTTGTTTGCTTTTCTGTGTCAAATAAACCGTGGGAAGTAACTGTGAATGTCAGTGGTGGATTTGGCGGTAAGTACCAACATAATAAAAATTATGGTCAAACCGATGGATGTGATGGTACTATTCAGACAGATATTAACATTCAAGGAGATAATTCTATAATTTCAGATATTAACCGAAATGAACAAACTCCAAAACAATCTGTTGCTGTCTATCCCCTTCCTGCAGACGAAACAGTAACCATCCGTTTTGAAAATGAGTATCAAGTAACATCTTGTTTGCTGTACGATTTATTAGGAAATGTGGTCGGTTATGGTTCTCAAACTGATGTCGGTAATTGGCAAATTGACGTCAGTAATTTATCTTCAGGTGTATTTATAGGTATGTTAAAATCAAATTCCGATACAAGAATGATTCGAATTGTAGTCCAACGTTAGAAATTTAACATATAAAACTGACTGTTTTTCGCATTTCAGAACGAAAAATAATATTTTCTGTAAAAAGCCGTGCTATAAACTAGCGCGGCTTTTTGTATTTTTGGACTATTACTTAGAGATAAAATATATATGACCCTAAAAACATATAAGTACATAACTGTATCGGTACTTTTTTTACACTGTTTCGCTTTTGCAAATTCAAAAGAAATTTGGGAACGGACAGGTACGTTAGGTACTCAAACGGATGGAACTGTACGATCTATGGGTGTAGCAAGCAACGGACACCTTTTTGCGTGTATATTTAACGGTGAACCTGCATATCGTTCAACAAACAATGGAACTTCGTGGCAAAAGTCCACTTCGTTACCTTCCAACAACTATATTTATTCGTTTGCTACTAAAGATACGATGATGTTTGCAGCTTCTGATAAAAATGGTGTATTCAGAACAACTGATAACGGTACAACATGGACTAAACCAAACACAGCTCTGATTGGGAAATTTGCAAAGGATGTGATAGTTCTGCCAAGCGGCACACTTTTCACAGGAACATACGGTGATGGCATTTATCGTTCGGATGACAATGGAATTACATGGAATGCAATAAATACCGGACTCTCAAACTTAAGAATCAATGCACTTGCAGCTCTGAGCGACAGCATTATTATTGCTGCCACAGACGGTGAAGGTCTGTACATAACAAAAGACAAAGGCAATACATGGAAAGTAGGCAGCAATGAAGTGCGACTTAATTACGTACATTCCCTTGCAATCAGTACACAGGGTCATATTTATGTTGGAACCGACAAATACGGGGTTTTCCGTGCAGAGGATACAACCTTACTATGGGAGCAAGTAACAACTGAAATTTCAACTAAAGTTAATGCCATTGTCATAAGCCCGGATAATATTATTTATGCCGGTACTTCGCAGGATGGAATGTTCTATTCTGCTGATGAAGCTGCTACGTGGCTCAAAGATAACGATGGATTCGAAAATACTATTGTTGATGTATATTCAATAGTGATAACACCCGATGGAGGTGTATTTGCTGCAACCGGCGGTGGTGCTATCTATAAGAAAACTATTGTGAATGGTGTTGAAAATCAGGATGACTTACCTTTGAATTTCAATTACATTATTTCGGGTAAAGATGGAATCGCTCTGTCATTCAATACCGCTAAAACGAGTACTGTGCAGTGTACCCTTTATTCGGTTCTTGGTGAAAAGGTAACAATTTTATGCAATGATTCTTATGAAAGCGGTACTCATACCATCATGTTCTCAGGAAACTCTGAATTTCCGATGAATATTATGAACGGAGTATATTACTGCGTACTGGAGACACCTTATTTTTCATTCACAAAACCACTGTATATTCTTAACTAAGTCTTTGATTTGAGACTTAAAAATTCTAAAATTCAAATTATTCTTATTTTTTCAGGGACAAACCCCATGTACACTACTTCTACTGCCGTTCGTTTTTTGGCGATTTTTCTTTTTGTGATTTCTATCGCTTTTGTGCCGTCCCATGCTCAAAATTACTGGGAGAAATTAGCAAGCCCGCCAAGCGCACACCCAAGCCCGTTGAGTGTAATGAGCATTGTAGTTACAAAACCAAGCACCTATTTATCGGCAACAGCCCTTGGTTCGGGAATATATCGTTCTGTTGATCGGGGTGCTACATGGATTACATCAAGTCCTTACAAAAATTACGATCATGGTGTTGCTCTTTGTGTTAATCCTGCCGGTCATATATTTGCAGTTACAAACAATACTACAGGCGGAAAGGATATTACAAAAATAGGTCGTTCCAAAGATGACGGGGTAAGCTACGAAATCATGCCTGCCTATCCTGAAACCTCGCCGCTGCATACAATGATATGTACATCGAACGGAACAATACTCATAGGAACAGATGCTGACGGCTTATACCGTTCAAAAGACGATGCAGCTACGTGGACTCACCTTAAATTCAAAAGTTCATCTGACAGTTCTGTAAGCTGTCTTTTAGAAGTAGATAATGGAACTGTTTATGCTGGAACAGAACAAGATGGAATTTATCAAACAAAGGATTATGGAGATACATGGTCGCTTGTTGTGTATAGTATTGCCCTGAGCAACATTAAATGCCTCGCATCAGATAATAAAGGAAACATCTACGCCGGTACCAGCTACGGTGCATACCGTTCAGGGGATAACGGAACAACTTGGGAAGAAATATTCAGTACCGGTGCAAGCGGTGCTTCTTCTGTTTCCGCGATTTTCATAACAAAGGAAGGACGAATCTTTCTCAGTGTTTTTGGAACAGGTGCCTACTGTTCGGGTGACAGTGGTGCATCGTGGACTCAAATCATAAAAGGACTTACTACAAACAGTATCAACACATTCTCTATTGATTCTACAGGAAATATCCTGATGGGAACTACTAATGATATTTTCCGCAATACATTAGCTCCTGTGCTTAATGCTACAGTAAATATCAATGATCAGGAAATTAATTTCGGTGATTTGACCTACCCTGCACAGAAAGACAGTACGATTACAATTACCAACATTGGCAAGAGTTCCTTAGAAATTTCAAATATATCCATTGAAGGTACTAGTTCAGCTTCTTTTAAAGTTAATACATCATCAGCAATTTCTCTCGCTCCTGATAATGCCACTTCAATTAAAATCACGTGCATACCTGCGAAAAATGGTGATTTGGATGCAACTCTTAAATTTACGAGCAATACAGCCGGCGAGACATCTGAAATTCAGTTGACCGGATTTGCAACACAAGTGCCGGTTGGTGTTCAAGAATTTGATGTTGTTCCATTTACAGTTGAAAGTTATCCGAATCCAAGCTCAGGTAACAGTACCATAAAAATTGTATCCGAAAATTCGGTAAATGGTACATTGGATGTCGTAAACCTTCTTGGGATGCCCGTCTATAGTCGTGAATTCTCAATTGAAAGTAATACTCCCCTTCTGCTTCGCTGCGATATTCCGACAGAAGCAGCAAACGGAATTTATCAAGCAATTATCACAACAGGACAACACTCATTATCAATTCCGATTACAGTGGTTCGATAAGCAGCTTGAACTCTTCGTTCAACACAGCCGGAACTCCTCGAAAAGTAGGTATTATGGGCGGGAGCTTTAATCCTGTGCATTTGGCACATTGCGAAATGGCAGAGTGTTTTGTTAAGGAAACGGGGGCTGATGTATGTTATTTCGTTCCGTCCTCGTCATCTCCGCTCAAAGGTAACGATGAGTATGCTTCAGATGAACACCGCCTTGCAATGGTGCAGTTAGCTATAGGAATCAATCCCCTTTTTAAGGTTTCTGATGTTGAAATAGAGCGTGGAGGTGTGTCCTATACTATTGATACTGTTCTCTGGTTTAGGATGCAATTTCCAGATTCGTCCATGTATTTACTGATTGGCGAGGATCAAGCAGCAGAGTTTACGCGTTGGAAACAATGGGAAAATATTCTTGATACTGTCCAGCTTTGTATTGTTCATCGGAACGATGTAAACAATAATGCAGCGATTACCAAAATCCTTACTCGCGGGACAAAGCCCCCGTTATGGATTAATTGCCCAGTAATGAATATCTCCTCTACTGAGATTCGCAGATGTATCCAGACGGGTGAACCAGCCGATATTTTTCTTTCCAATGAAGTGAAAGAATACATTTTCGAGCATGGGTTATACAGGTAGCATTTCCAAATCAATTATCCGTAGGACAAGGTTCAACAACCTTGTCCTACGGATAATTTTATGTCAAGCACATTTAATTTCAGAAAACAAAAATGCCCTTGTAATTTTCATACAAGGGCATTAGAGGAGAGAGAGGGATTTGAACCCTCGGTAGTGTCAAAAACACTACGACGGTTTAGCAAACCGTTGCCTTAAGCCACTCGGCCATCTCTCCGAATCGCTAATGTCATCACAAATTGATATTGTGAAGTGCGAATATACGACAGATTCACCCTTTTCGCCAAACAAATTTATTAAACAAGTATTTTTATTTGTATTTTTTTCCGCACTCTTTTTCACAGTCAGTTTTCGTACTAAAACACTGTATAATCATTCTTTCGCTATAAATTTAGCGACTTATTCGCTTGTTTTACAAATTTACTTTGGCAAAAAGCGTATTAGTGCTTATTTTTGTATTCTTTGTGAAAGAAAATATCGTGTTTTCATATTAGGAGTTATTGTGGAATCGTCAGCAAAAATTACAAAATCCATCCGTGAGGTGGACGTTGAACGCAAGTGGCTTGTTGTGGATGCAGCAGGTAAAACACTTGGAAGAATTGCAACGCAGATTGCTATTCTTCTTCGCGGCAAAGATAAGCCGTTTTACACTCCGCACGTTGATTGCGGTGACTATGTAATCGTTATCAATGCATCGCAAGTAAAAGTGACCGGCAAACGCCAGGAGCAAAAAGAATACTTCCATTATACCGGCTATCCGGGTGGCGGACGTACTCGTACATTCAAGAATCTCGTGGTTTCAAAACCCGAAGAAGTAATTGAGCTTGCCGTAAGAGGTATGCTCCCTAAAAACAGTTTAGGTCGTGAAATCGGTAAAAAGCTGAAAGTGTATGCCGGTAACGAGCATCCACACGCAGCGCAAATGCCGGTTAGTCGTGAATTACCGTACAGAGCAGGTTAAAAGCATTTTTTAATTTTGGAGAACTTATAATACATGAAGAATGTTGCAGCAACAGGTCGTCGTAAAAATGCTATTGCACAGGTGCGTATGATACCGGGAACAGGTGTTGTTACCGTTAATCGCCTGCCAATAGAAGCTTATTTTCCACTTGCTACCTATCGTCAAGAGGCACTTCGCCCGCTCGAAACAGCAAAGATGGAAGGTAAATTCGATATTATCGTAAAAGTATGCGGTGGCGGCAAAAGCGGTCAAGCCGGAGCAGTACGCCTCGGTGTAGCCCGTTCACTTGTTGAATTTGATGCAGAATTGCGTCCCCCGCTTCACTCAGCCGGAATGCTTACACGTGACCCACGTATGGTGGAACGTAAGAAATACGGTCAGAAAAAAGCTCGTAAACGCTTCCAATTCTCAAAGCGTTAATTGTCAGCTACCAGCAAAGCGGGTCTCCCTCGCTTTCTTTCCTATCAATCATGTTTCAGGATTATCAGCGTGTGGCATTTGTTTATTTAATTTAAAGCAAATGTTGAGCCGATAAGATGAATGAAACAGTAGTTTTTAAAAACACATTTTAATTTGGAGCTACTTATTATGGCTAACGTAACAGTTGAAGCCCTTTTGGAATCAGGTGCACACTTCGGTCACCTTACCCGCCGTTGGAACCCTAAAATGCGCAAGTTTATCTACACCGAGCGCAACGGTATTCACATTATTGACCTTCGTAAAACTCAACTTCTTCTTGAAGTTGCTACCGATGTTGCTCACGAAATCGCAGCATCCGGAAAGACAGTTTTATTCGTCGGTACAAAAAATCAAGCTAAAGAGCCAATTACTAATCAAGCAAAAAGCTGCGGAACAAATTATGTATCCGACCGCTGGCTTGGTGGTATGCTTACTAATTTCACAACAATTCGTAAAAGTATCAAACGTCTAGCTACCATTGACAAAATGGAAATTGACGGTACTTTTGATAAAATTACCAAAAAAGAACGTTTAATGCGTAATCGCGAACGCGAGAAATTACGCCGTGTTTTCGGTGGTATCGAAAACATGACCCGCCTCCCAGGTATGCTGTTTGTAGTTGATGTAAAAAAAGAACATCTTGCTATCAAAGAAGCTAAAACACTAGGCATTCCTGTAATTGGTATCGTTGACACAAATTCAGATCCTGATTTGATTGATTACCCGATACCTGCAAACGACGATTCAATTAAAACAATTGAACTTGTTGCAGGTGCTATCGCCGCAGCCGTTTTGGAAGGACGCGAAATCGCTAAAATCCGTGCTACAGAGCAAGGCATCTCGGGTGAAATGTCCGACAAAGAAGAATCAGATAACTCAGACCAAAAAAATCAACGCCGTATGCGCGGACGCAGAAACCCAAATGAAGGCGGCGGTGATCGCGGTGACCGTCAAGGTAACAATAACGATCGCCCGCGTCGCACTGTTGGTGGTCCACGCCCGGAAGTTCGCAGCGCAGTACCTGCGAAACCTGTAGAAGCTGCAGTTGAAGCTCCGGTTGCAGAAGCAGCTACCCCTGCAGCAGAATAATATTTATTAAAGAATCTCAAATTATTATTTTTTGAAGGTATAATTGAATATGGTAACTCCACAAATGGTGAAGCATTTGCGCGACAAAACAGGCGCAGGTATGGCTGATTGTAAGAAAGCTCTTGATGAAGCATCCGGTGATATGGATGTTGCTATTGACGTTCTTCGTAAACGCGGTGCAGCTTCTGCTGCCAAGCGCGCAGACCGGTCTGCAAACGAAGGTCTCATTATTGCGAAAGTTTCTACGGACGGAAAAAACGCTGCTATCGTTGAAATTAATTGCGAAACAGATTTCGTAGCACGGAATGAAGAATTCGGTGGTTTTGCTTCCGAAGTTGGAGATGCTGTTTTAAATAACAATCCTCAGACTGCCGAAGAAATTATGGCAATCAATATCGGCGCGAAAACACTTGGTGATTTGCATAATGAAATGCTGTCGAAATTCAGTGAAAAGATAGGTGTAAAACGCTTCAAACATATTTCAACAACCGGTACAGTTGTTGAATATATCCATGCAGGCAATAAACTTGCTGTTCTTGTGGAAGTAAATGCCACATTGAACGACAAAGCAAAATCAATGATTCGTGATATTGCTATGCAAATCGCTGCAATGAACCCAATGTTTATTGACCGTGAGCGCGTAAATGACGTAGCTATCAAAAAAGAAATCGAAATCTACCGTGACCAAGCAATCCAAGAAGGTAAAAAACCGGAAATAGCAGAACGTGTTGCAACCGGTAAGTTAGAGAAATTCTACCAGGAGCAATGTCTTGTAGAACAAGCATTTGTTAAAGACAGCTCTAAAACAATAAATGACGTTCTCAATGATGTAGCTGCCGAAATCGGCTCTGATGTAAAAATTCTCAGCTTCTATCGTTATTTCTTAGGCGAAGAGTAATTTCTTCCTTATAGATACTGAAAAAGGGCGAGGTGAAAACTTTGCCCTTTTTATTACCCGATTTTTGCCGTAAAACTTGAAATTCATAAGTTTAATCCCATAAATCTTTGTACTATAAAATGAGATCTGCCTACAAACGTATTATGTTGAAATTGAGCGGCGAATCCCTTATGGGGGATCAAGAGTTTGGTATTGATGCCAAAGTACTGAAATCATTTGCCGAGGACGTTGCTAAAGTTTATCACAGCGGTATTCAAGTGGGTATTGTATTGGGAGGTGGTAATATCTTCCGCGGCTCTCAAGCTGAAGAACAAGGGATAGAAAAAGTTTCCGGCGATTACATGGGAATGCTGGCGACTGTTATCAATTCAATAGCTTTTCAAAATGCTCTTGAAGGATTCGGTGTTCCTACCCGACTTCAAACAGCAATCCAAATGCAACAAATAGCAGAACCGTTTATTCGCAGAAGAGCCATTCGCCATCTTGAAAAAAACCGTGTTGTGATATTTGGTGCCGGAACCGGTAACCCATATTTTACAACGGATACAGCGGCAGTTCTCCGTGCTATCGAAATTGAAGCCGATGTAATTATCAAAGGTACTCGTGTAGATGGTGTTTATGACTCCGACCCGGAAAAAAACCCAAATGCAAAACGTTTCGATACGATTTCATATCAAGAAGTCCTTGCCAGAGAACTCAAGGTAATGGATGCTACAGCGATAGCTCTTTGCAATGATAATAAACTACCTATCTTAGTTTTTAATATGAATGAAAAGGGTAATTTGCTGCGTCTCATACACGGTGAGTCAATTGCTACTGTTGTTTCGTAATAGCGTTAACTCTTCTCATAACTTTGTTTTGTAAAATAATGTAGAGTAAAATATATGCCAGTACCAGTTATTGTAAGCGATGCACGCAGTTCGATGCAAAAAGCAGTAGAACACGCACAACATCAAATCATTAAAGTTCGCACCGGACGTGCCTCCGGTAGTTTAGTTGAAAACTTAAAAATTGAATATTACGGGGCGCCAACCCCGCTTGGACAAGTAGGAAGCATTTCGACACCCGATGCCCGTACAATACTAATCCAGCCCTGGGACAGAACCACACTCGGAGCAATCGAAAAATCGATTCTAGCTTCTGATCTTGGTTTAAACCCTAATAATGACGGCTCTGTTATACGTGTCCCGATTCCACCTCTTACCGAAGAACGCAGAAAAGAATTTGTAAAAATGTGTAAAAAATATGCTGAAGAAGGTAAAGTTGCCGTTCGAAATGTACGTCGTGACCACCTCGAAGCACTCAAAGTAGCAGAAAAAAAGGAAAGTTTTTCGGAAGATGATCGTAAACGCGGCGAAGATGAAATCCAAAAAATAACCGACAAATTCATTAAAGATATTGACGGTATCCTTGCTCAAAAAGAAAAAGAAATCATGGAAGACTAATTTTTCCCAGGTATACTCTTAATAAAAAAACGCAAACCATAGTTACAATGAGTTTGCGTTTTTTATTATTGATAGGTACTTACTAAGACAGGATTATATAGAGTCTAATAATAATATACAATTTGGAGCATTTAGGTCAACGCAGGTGCTACACCTGCTTTCGGCTAAGATACCTTTTTACGAAACCATACTCTCAAAGTTATTGCAGTATTTACACTTACGTGTCTTATTTGGCATTTAATGAAAGGCAGGTGTAGCACCTGCCTTGACCAACCAGAGATTTACTTCCAATAATTGTAAGTGATAGGACTAAAATAACCGAACCATTAAATTCAGTACATTATTTGTTTG
>CAZGNO010000096.1:0-14164 GCA_964527785.1 uncultured Chitinophagaceae bacterium | reverse complement strand
ATTTATTTAACAATCTTATGCGCTTTAATTGGTAAGTAATGAAAGTCAGGTGTAGAACCTGACTTGACTTTGCTCGCCTACTCATGTGTAAATTTGTTGTTGATAAGGTCTAATCAATATAATCTTGCGTAACATCAGTTAATAAATGCTGAGACAAAAATAATCGTTGGAATTAATACCCATAATTTGGTAAGTAATTGAACACTTCGACTAAGCTCTGTGTGACTTGAGCTAGATTGTCATGCATAGCTTAGTCGAAGCATCTAGTGCTTGCCAATTTTTCAGTCGAATAATTTACTGAATTTAATCTATCGGTTATTTTAGTCCGATAACTTAGTAAATACTAATAATGAATGTCACTATCCGACCTTCACCCCCCTCACCCAAACCCCCTCAACCTGATTACTTCCGAAATGATAGACAAGCTCCGCATAATCGGCGCAACCTGCAATAATGAAATCAGCAGACTTTCCTCGCTCCAAACTCCCTGTTTCACTTGATATACCGAGTGCAGCTGCACCATTGATAGTAGCGGCACTGATTGCTTCCTCTACCGTCATACCACCCATTGTACAGGCAAGTGAGAGCACCATTTGCATATTTTCCATATAGCATGAACCGGGATTACAGTCCGTTGCAAGTGCAACAGCCATGCCGCGTTCTATCATTTTTCGAGCGGGGGCAAACGGTAGCTTGAGCGTGTAGGCAGTACCCGGAAGAAGAGTGGCAATTGTTCCGCTATTTCGCATTTGATCTATCCCTTCATCAGAAATAAACAGGAGATGGTCTGCGCTAGCCGCCTTCATTCGGGCTGCCATTTCTGCGGCACCAAAACTCGACAGTTCATCTGCATGAACTTTGATGCGAAGTCCTGCATCCAGAGCAGTTTGGAGTATTCTCTCTGATTCGGGAACAGTAAAATACCCCGTATCGGTGAATACATCGCAAAATTCTGCAAGATGTTCTTCGGCAACAATCGGGATCATTTCATTGCAAATACTGTCTATGTATTCATTCCGACGCTCACGAAATTCGGGCGGGAAATCGTGTGCTCCTAGAAATGTAGCAATAATCCTGACAGGAAGCTCTTCACGGAGCGTTCTGATGGCGCGGAGTAATTTCAGCTCGCTTCCAAGAGTCAAGCCATAGCCGCTTTTGATTTCAATTGTAGTAGTGCCATGCTTCATTGCGCTAAGTGCGAGCGACCTGCCGGTTGCTTCGATTTCGCTTTGCTTTGCTGAGCGAACAGCATTCATTGTGCGGAGAATTCCTCCGCCTTCGGCAGCAATCTGCTGATAGCTCACCCCACGGAGTCGCCGGGCAAATTCTTCGGCGCGGCTTCCGGCAAAAACGATGTGTGTATGGGAATCTACAAATCCCGGCAGCACTGTTTTGGCTGTACAGTCAATTACTACAGGGGAGAGATTAACACTTTGGCAATAACTTAAAGCGTCAGACGAATTTCCTGCCCAAAGTATCTCACTATCGAAAAGCAAGGCGGCGTTGCGGATTTCGCCAATATCTTGCATTGCACTGCCTGACTTATTACCTGATCCGTTTGTGGCACAGGTAATAAGCGAAGAAATGTTTGTTAGAAGCGTTGGCATATATCAGAGTTTTCTTTCGTGATTGTAATATCGGTGCTGAAATTTCAATTTTAGAATAGAAATCAAAAAAAAACTACTCTGAAATAACCATTATTTTGCTGATTGCTTCAATGCCGTAATGCAAGCGATAAACATACACTCCCGGTTTAAGATCCGGATTGCTTATAGCAACATCATAGACACCGCTATCGAAAACACCCTGAGCAAGCACCGCCCTTTTATTTCCCAGTAAATCATAGACTTCAAGTGAAGTAGGTGATTGATTTGTCAATCCGAAACGAATAGTGGTTTCACCACCAATTGGGAGAGGGTTCGGAGTGTTTTGATGCAGAAACGCAAAAGTAGGAATATTGAGAATTTCTATTTTTATAGGAATTCCGCATACTGTAGCCGAAGCAGCAATTTCTCCGTAT
Organism: uncultured Chitinophagaceae bacterium; assembly: GCA_964527785.1. Classification (GTDB taxonomy): domain Bacteria; phylum Bacteroidota; class Ignavibacteria; order Kapaibacteriales; family UBA961; genus JADJXV01. The sequence continues at coordinate 12,144 of CAZGNO010000096.1, read as the reverse complement.
TGTGTATTTGTGCCCTGCAAAGCAACATACTTGCTCAAGCATCCAAATCTAAATTGTAGAGTATCGGTATCAGGTTCTAAGTGAGCTGATATCGGCGAGTAGCATACAAAAAGCTGTTTGCGCTCTTTTGGTGGAATAACAAACGGGAATTGTGATTGCGGAATCGAGAAAATGATGTTTTGTCTGAGCATTGCTTCGGTAATCGTAAGCGGGAAACTACCATAATTATACAAACTCATCGAATCGCACCGCACTATTCCGATAATAGAATTATTATATGTAAATGGAATTGAGTCATTTACAGATTCAATTTGCAATGTAAAACCGGGTATATTCTCAGTTCGACTGCTACTGTTGCCGGCTGAATCAACAGCACGAATTGTATAGCGTGCATCCTGATACAAGTCAAGAACGGTTACGGTATATCCTGTAACTCGTGAACTTGGAATTGTATCACCGACAGCAAAACAGTTTACAAGTGAGTCTTGTACAATTTCAGTAGAGAGTAGTCCCAAATCACTCGGAAGTGTATCCGATATGGTGATTCGATAGGAAGTCATGCAGCTGTCGTTTTCAGATACAAAAGCCGGTTTGTTTCTGTCCACAATGGCACTCATTACATACTCAACCAATGCTCTTCTGCTACAAGATTGTCCGATAATGAGTGTATCAGTAAAATCACCTTCAACGTCCGATTGAAAGCAAACGGTTATGAGTTTTCTTTCTTTTGGTTTCAATACTATCGGCTGAACAGTGTCCACAGTAAATGCTGTAGTTCCTTTGCTGAATTCAAGAATGGTCAGCTCTTGAGGGAATTTTCCGTAATTATATAATTCCACAGGGAAGCAGTATTGCTTGCCGACAGGTCCGATTCTTTTGATATGGGCAAGCGAGTCAGCACCTTTCTGCTGTGTGATTCCAACTGTAAAACCAGGGATTTCAATTAACTTGCGCGACAAATATTCAACAGAATCCCTTGCATGGATAACAAATGAGCCGTCATTGTAAACATCATTCAATTGAGCAGTAAAATTTACGGATGGTTGAACAGGAGAAAATGCCGGGATAGTGACAGATGTATTTATCATCGAATCCGCTGGAGCGGTTACTTCAAGTATATGTGTATCGCCTGTGAGAGTATCGAATACAATACCCTCAGTTCTATAGCAATTTAGAGTTGAAGTGATGTTAGGAGCGTTAAAATCAAAAATACGATACGCAGTACCACCTACGTATCCATAGGAATTTGCAGCACCATATCCATACACATAAATCGCAATCGGCTCATCTGCTTGGATTGTATGCGCACCGTCAGTTACACTATCTGCGCCATTTGCACCACCGAGCCAAGCATACGAATAATTTGAACCAGGTATCGGTTTGAATTTTGATACATTAACCGGCATACTGTCCAACTTCACCGTAGAAAGTGTGCTGTTGGGTGCTACAACCGAAACATATTGTTCAACATATACACCTAAAGGATTGTCAAAATCGTATGCCTGTACATTAATAAACCTATAAAAATTTTGGAACTGCTCCTTCGGTGGGATGATCAACATGAACGGGTCGCTTAATCCAGTATTTACAAAATTGAAACCATCACCTGCAGTTTTTTTGAAGTGAGCAACCATTATTGGTTTGTTTGAGGTAACTGTAGCAGGAACATCTAAATTACCTTCATAAAACCCTCCTGGGGTAAGTGTTGATTGACGAATTCCGTTTATGTATATCACGGTACTGTCATACGCAGCCAAAACGCGGTATAAATCCGAACCAACTTTTGTTGCATCCAAGGGTAATGGATATGGGGTTAGGAAAGCATTTTTGCCCCACGTTCCAACCGGTGGTATTTGTTCGATCAAGCAATCCCTGGATATCAACGTATCTTTTTCATATATTGGAACTGTTGCGCGCTGATGCCCTCCAAAAACGGCAATCGGCTTGTCTGATGTAATGTGGCTGCCTGTTAAATCCGCATTAAGATTATTCGAGGTAATACGTGCCTGAACCAAATACGATTCACCCTTTTCAAGTAAAAAAGTTTCACTAGCCAAGCCATTGCTATGTGTTGCAGCCGATGGAGTTACAGTAACTGTCGTTCCATCTTCTGTAGCAACTATTGCGAATTGAGAAGGAGTACTGCTGACAACTCCACCAAAATTTTGAGATCCGTCACTGTTATAAGACATTACATAATAATCCTTGCCTAATGCATCCGTAGGCAATACCATAAATGCTTCGCTGGTTGTTTCAGCTTGGTTAAGGGCATAGACACTTATATCCTTTTCGGAAGTTATGTGAAAGTGCTGTTTTGCAGGTGTTTCATCTTGGTTCTCAGCTACAATTTCACCTGAATTATTAAAACCACTAAGCTCGTAATTGACCCACGGGATACCGAACGTATATATTTTTGAAATATCGTTAATCTGAAAATTCTTCTGTGAAAGTGCTCCTACAGAATCACGATAGTAAATCACACCTTTTGTGGGTTCGCCTGCTACTATAAATATTGACAGTGAGTCTCTAAGATTTGCAACTGGGATTTGTATGTTTCTATGATAATTCGGCATGAAGGTCAGCCAAAAATCTGTACCCTTATTGTCCTTTTCTATAGGTTGAGCTATAGAATTAGTAGAAATAAGTACAGTAAACAGTATAACCGGTAAAATATAATGAGTGACGAATTTTTTCATGAAGTTCTCCTTATGAATCGAAGGGTGTATGCTTGACCGAGCATTGTATTCATACGAAATTACGGTAAAAAATTACCATACACTAATAAAGAAATGCTGGAATATGATTGCAAAGTACTTTTAGTAAGTTTTTAACATTTTATGATGGAGTCTTATTGTGTATAGCCATGCTCTTCCATTCTGATTAGAATGACGGAAATTCAGGCGAAGCGATTTGATTTACGCTGCAAATTACATACGTAACAACTCAATCGCTCAAAAGAAGTTTCACACAATCTTTAATCGAAGGGATCTCAGCATCTGCTACGTTGTTTGTTTTGGACTCATTATGAAGATTGACCCATACTGTTTGCCAGCCGACTCCTGCTGCACCGATAATATCAGATTCGTAATGATCGCCAATATACAGCATTGCTTGAGGGTTTTCATAACCTGTAACTGAAAGAGCATGGTCGAATATTTCCCGATGCGGTTTCATTACCCCTACTTCTTCCGAAATTACGATGTGCTTGAATGTATCGTTCCATTTGAATTGACTAACTTTGCCTAATACTTGCTCTCGAAACCCGTTAGAGAGCAAGCCGAGTGATGCAATTCGCGAAGCTGCTTCTATTACTTCACTTGCACCGTCGAACAATTCCCAAAACAACCCGTAATTTTCCAAATACCGAACACCCATCTTTTGGGCAATATCATCAATTGTTTCGTTGCTGCGATTTGAAAATTTTTGAAGCATTGATACAAAACGCTGTGTACGTACCTGCTCTACAGTCAGCTCGCGATGAGCAAGTTTGTGCCATAACTGTTGGTTGATGATTTTATAATGAGATTCAAATTTTTCAATAGTCGTATTTGTGAATTCATTTGCAAACTGCTCAAAAAACAAGCCGATTGCTCGGTTCTCTGCTCCTGAATGATCTACCAATGTATTATCTATATCGAAATAGATTACCTTTATTGCTTCCAGATTAAGAGCCATAGTATTGCAAACAAAGGGTTGAAATGAGATGTATAAACGTTGTTTTTATGATGTTTTTTAGCAAAAATACTCGGTCGAAAGCAAAATTACTAAAGATAAGTTCTAAAAAATCACGATTTTTGTAAGCATAAAAATGTATTATCTGCATTTTAGACATATCTTTTTGTTTCATTATTGGTACATTCAATGAAAACCATCGAAGAAATAACGCTCTCGTTGCAGGAGCTTGGTCTTACGAATCTTGGCGAAATTTACTACAATCTATCTACTCCCGATCTCTACGAACACGCGCTTACATATGGCGAAGCTCAACTTTCCGAGCATGGGGCACTCGTGGCAATTACTTCGCCGCACACAGGACGCAGCGCGCAAGATAAATTCGTAGTAGAAGAATCCACAAGCAAAGATAATGTTTGGTGGGGCAAGGTCAATAAACCGTTTTCTCAGGATAAATTTAACAATCTCAAGTCGCGCATTACTGCTTATTTACAAAACCAGGATTTATATGTACTTGATTGTGTAGCCGGATCTGACGATAAATATTCATTGCCTGTTCGTGTTATTACGCAGCATGCTTGGCATAATCTTTTTGCAAAGAATATGTTTATTGAAGCGTCAGATGACCAACTCAATAACTTTGTGCCGGGCTTTACTATCCTTCACGCACCGGATTTCAAAGCAAACCCAAGTATTGACGGTACACGAAGCGATACCTTTATCATCCTTGATTTTTCACAAAAACTAGTTATCATAGGTGGTACTCAATACGCAGGTGAAGTAAAAAAATCAATCTTTACCGTGTTGAATTATATGCTCCCGCTCCAAAAAGTAATGAGTATGCATTGCTCGGCAAATATTGGTACCGCTGGGGATACAGCACTCTTTTTCGGACTTTCGGGTACGGGCAAGACCACTCTCTCTACCGATCCTGAACGTGCCCTCATCGGTGATGACGAGCACGGCTGGTCAAATGCAGGTACATTTAATATTGAGGGTGGATGCTATGCCAAAGTAATTAACCTTTCTGCTGAAGCTGAGCCAATTATCTTCCAAACAACCCGTACCTTCGGAACAATTCTCGAAAACGTTGTTGTTGACCCAGATACTCGTGCTATTGATTTTTATGATGATAGTATTACCGAAAATACCCGTGCTTCATATTCACGCGATGTATTGGAAAATACTGCCGAGTCAAACAAGGGCGGACATCCAAAAAATATTTTCTTCCTTACTTGTGATGCCTTCGGTGTAATGCCTCCGATTGCAAAACTTACACCCGAACAGGCAATGTTCCATTTCCTTTCGGGCTATACTGCAAAAGTTGCGGGAACAGAAGCAGGGGTAAAAGAACCTTCGGCTACATTCAGTACGTGCTTCGGTGCTCCGTTTATGGTGCATCATCCTAAAGTATATGCGAATCTTCTTCGTGATAAAATAAACGAAAACGGTTCACAAGTATGGCTTGTCAATACCGGATGGAGCGGCGGTGAGTATGGTGTAGGGAAGCGTATGAAAATTAGCTATACTCGTGCTCTGCTCCGTGCAGCACTTACGGGCGAATTAAACAATGTAGACTTTGTAACAGAAGATTTCTTCAAACTGAGTATTCCGACTTCATGCGAAGGGGTTCCGTCGGAAATTCTTAATCCTCGCAATACATGGGAAGACAAAGCTGCCTACGATGCAAAAGCAAATCATCTTGTTGGTTTGTTTGATGATAATTACAAACAATTTGAGTAAATACTCGAATATGAAGTAACTAGAGCCGCTTTCTGTCCGAGAGCGGCTTTTGTTTTGAAAAACTATCTGCTCTTAGTATTTTTTTCTATTTTTGTGGTATATTTCATTTCAAATACTCCAAATTCCAATAACTATTATCCCATCTCATGCTTCCACGACAGATAAAATTCTCTGATGTTTTCGTCGTTGCGTTATTATGTAATCTGCTTAACTTTCTTCCCCTGCAATCACAAATTCCTACACTCAAATTACCCAAACCGCCGATGGCAAAACCGGGTGAATACGATACAGTAGGTGTGAAAAACTCGGCGGATGTAGCCAAAGAAGCAGCAGGACTGATTGAGCAACCTGTAAATCCGGAAGAGTATATCCTCGGACCTCAAGACGGGGTGAGTTTGTTTATTGGTGCTCTTGAACCAAAGCTCTATGATTTGACCATTACACCGGAAGCAAAGCTCGTTATTCCCGAAATTGGAGCAATTAGCGTAAAAGGGAAAACCCTCGCAGAAACTGAAAAAATAGTAGCTGCTAAAGTGGAAAGTATTTACAAAACTAGAAGTATATCACTTTCTTTAAAGAGTATTCGTAAATTTAAGGTTATGGTTATCGGCAGTGTACGCTCACCGGGTTATATTCCGGCTTCCCCGGCAGACAGGTTATCAGAAGTAATAGAACGTGCCGGACGATTGATGTATAATGGCTCACAGAGGCATATCACTATCCGTAGAGAAGGAATCGCAAAGCCGATAGTTGCAGATTTAGTGCGGTTTTATTTGCTGGGGGAAAAAAACGGAAACCCAACTTTACAGGGAGGCGATATTGTGAATGTAGCACCTTACCCCGAACGTAACATTGTAGAAGTGAGTGGTGATGTGAATGTTCCCGGTGCTTTCGAGTTTGTGGAAGGGGATATGCTCTCGACCCTTCTGCGATTTACGCAAGGAGTACTTCCGTCGGCATTTTTGGATTCCATAGAGATAGTTCGCTTTAAAAATTCCGGCTCTTCAACCGAAAAAATATCAGTGAGTATTAATGGCTGGCAACAGAACCTTTTGAGTGGTGAAGGTACATTCCCGGGTGATGTTGCAATCCGCGCCGGAGACAGGGTATTTGTTCGCTCTATTCCTGACTGGCACTCCGGAGTGACCGTTGCAGTTAAAGGGGAAGTACAGTTCCCGGGGAGATATGGGATCAATGCAAATAGTACAACATTGGCTGATGCTATAGCGCGAGCCGGCGGCTTAACCGAGAATGCAGACCTTAAAAATGCTGTGCTTATCCGACGTCGCGACTATAAAGAAGAGCCGGATTACGAATTTATACGGTTGATGGGACAGCCCGTCAATTCGATGTCAGAGAGAGAAAAAGCATATTTTCGTGAGGGGCAACGGCAAGCCAAAGGGATGATTTCGATTGATTTTACTAAAATGTCGGATGCTAATTCTCCTGCACAAAAAATCTTTCTTGTCCATGAAGATTCAATTCATATTCCCGAAAAGAAAAACTTTGTAAATATTGTGGGCAGAGTAAATATGCCGGGCAAAGTACTCTATAAGCCAAATCTATCATTCAAGGATTATATAAATTTGGCAGGCGGCTATGCCTATAAAGCAGATGAAGGGGAAGTTTTGGTAGTTAAACCGCGTGGGGAGCAGCTTCTTGCATCAGACAATTCCACCTCGATTCAAGCAGGGGACAATATAATGGTTCCTGAAATTCCTGAATCAAAAGTCAGATTTATTGATGCATTGACTACCGGACTTACAATTACTGCCCAGATTGCTACAATTGTTGTGCTTATACTAACGTTGTCAAGTTCTAACAATACAACACCATAAATTCATTTATTATGCAAGACCTCCAAGAACATAAAAGCGTTACTATAGTCGAATTTTTGGGAATTATTCGCAAACGACTGAAGTTTGTTATTTCTGTAGTTGTAATATGTGTTGTAATTGTTACTGCATACAGCTATTTTATGCCTCAAACATTCATTGGCGTAACAACCCTTATGCCTCCGGAGCAGCGTAGTAGCGGCGGCGGTCTTGCAGCATTGCTGCAAAGTGCTGCGCCGGGTTTGTCATTTGGCGGGATGGACTCAAAATCATCGGCGGTATCGGCAGATATTATTACAAGTTATTCGATTGCAGAGAGGGTAGTAAAGAAACTAAATTTACCGGAACACCCTTTTTACAAAGGGCTCGATACAGGAACGATTTGTAATATTCTACAGTCTACACTCTATATTGACGCAAGAATTCGCTCAGGTGTCACCGGAATAGAATGTACAATTGGTACAAAATACTTTGCTTCTGATGAAGAGAAAAGTATTGCTGCACAGCTTTCGAGTGATATTCCAAATACAATAACTCTATGTTTGGATCAAATGCTGCGTGATAAAAATGTATCTACAGCACGCAAAACCCGAGAATTCATTGAGCGTTTGATGATTGTAACCAAACACAAACTTGACTCTACACAAGAGGCAATGGAGAAGTTTCAACAGTTGAATAAAGTATTTACGATTGATGACCAGACCAAAGCAATTGTATCCGGTGCTGCGAGTGTCGGGACAGAGTTGGGTAAGGCGCAGATTGAACTTGAAGCAATACGGCAGCAGTACCAGCCCAATTCACCGATTGTGCAATCATTTGAACAAAAGGTAAAAAGTTTGCTGTCGCAATATGCAATAGCGCAAAGCGGCGGACTTGATTCGGTGGATAAATATTCTATCCCTCTGGGAAATGTACCTCATCTAGGGCGGCAATACCTCAATCTATTGAGGGATATGAAAATTCAAGAGCAAATCAACGGGTATCTCGAATCACAACGGATGCAGGAATCAATACAGGAAGCGAGAGATGTTCCGGTTATTCAGGTATTGGATAAGGCGATTAAACCGAAACAATGTGCAACTCCTCGGCGATCACTGATGATAGCCCTGACTTTTGGGATTTCACTCATTTTTTCAGTTATATGGGTAACAATTTCACCGGCATTGGCAAGGAAGAAAAGTGAATAGTGAAGTTACCTAGGTTGTTGGATTGTAAGTACTTGGTTGCATTTTGTTTTGTCGTTGATTATTGTTTCCGTGCCATTACTCCACCGAATCACAATACGGTCAATCACTGTAGAATTACCGATTCCGAAATGTAATACCGGCTCAACACTGGATAAGAATCCACGAGTAGGAGCAAGTTCTTGAACCTGTGAAATAGAACCTGAGTAAATAGTTGCACGAGCACCGATTGCATATGGATTTTGATCTCTTCCTTGAAGTTTAATTCGTAAATAATGCCCGCGATCCTGCTCTACAGAATTATTCCTATAGATAGTTGCGACCGTATCCAAATTATTCCATACCATATCCAAATCGCCGTCACCATCCAAATCGGCAATCGAAGCACCATTCGTAGTTACGGGCAAACCGTCGCCCCAAGAAGCTGCTTCATTTGTAAATGTAAGGTTACCTTTATTGTGGAATGTGTAGTTTGGCACGCGATGTTGTGGCATTTGCAGTACAACAGGTAATATATTATTTTTATCACGGAATTTATATCGAACAATATCCTGGTCAAATGCATCACGTTTAAGACCGTTTGCTACAAAGTAATCTTTCCAGCCGTCATTATCAAAATCAGCAAAAAAACACGCCCAACTCCAGTCTGTTTCGGCAACTCCCGCAAAATATGCTATATCACTGAAGCATGAATTACCCCTGTTAAGGTGCAGAACATTTCGTCCTATTTCGGCAGAATCAAATGCGGGACTATAGAATGAAAGTAATGAAATTTGAGTTTGACGGCGCTTGTAATCTTCGGGCATCATATCCACCGAGGCGATATCGAGCAATCCGTCATTATTAAAATCGGCAATATCGGCTCCCATAGTAAAGTGAGAGCTGTGGTCAAATGCTTTTACTGAAATATCGGTGAATGTTCCGTTCTGATTATTTATATACAGTATATCGCTCCCTTCAAAATCATTCCCTACAAAAATATCCATCCAACCGTCATTGTTGATATCTCCGGTAACAACACTCAATCCATATTTAGCATCATAAATTCCTGCCTTCAATGAAACGTCTGTAAAGTGCCCTTTACCGTCATTTTGAAAAAATTTGTCGCTGAATCCACGTTTTTGGCGAAATTCCTGAACCTCACCATTGAGAGAAATATAGCAGTCTAAATCACCGTCACGGTCATAATCAAAAAAAACGGATTGAATGGAATTACTTAAAACGTCAAGCCCGAATTCTTTCGCTTTGTTTGTAAATGTAAGGTTGCCGTTATTGATGTATAGTACATTTCGCTGACCGTATTTGCATATATATATATCCAAATCACCGTCACCATCCACATCAGCCATACTGACTCCAAAACTTGGCTTCACAGTATCATCCACACCCGCGTTATGAGAAATTTCCTCGAATTTGAAATTTCCCTTGTTCAAATACAAGCGGTTAGGTAATTGAGTGGCTGTAAAATACATATCAGGCAGTCCGTCACCGTTTATATCACCGATGGCAACACCACCACCATTATAGGCGTATGAATTTTTGGAAATATTAAATTCTTCTGTCTCAGTAATCAGGTTTGCAAATGTTACGCCTGTGTTTTGGGGAGGCAGTAATTCAAAAAGTGGTTTTTGAGCAAAGGCAGAGTGAAAAACGAAAACCCATATACTGAGGATTAAAACTGTATACTGCTTCATATGCATAGAAATCAAGAGTTACTTCATATTAAAAAAATCAACAACTGTTTCACCAAAAACTCTAGTAGCACTTTTTTCATAGAGTTCAGGAAGGATAGCAGCTTCACGAATATCGTGTTCTGCAACGAATACTCCGTTACCACTAAGAATTTGTTTTTCGATAATTAAACCGAAAAGTGGGTTTATGAGTTTCTCTTTATACGGAGGATCTGCGAATATCAGGTCAAACCGGCTGTCTGTACTGAACGAAAATCTTTTTAGAAATGCACGGGAATCGGCAGTAATGACAGAGCAGACGGACGCTTCCAATTTAAAGTTTTGGATTGTTTTAACGATTGCTTCTGAAGTTTTTCGAGAAAGTTCTACAAAACAGCAATAAAGTGCACCCCGACTTAACGCTTCCAAACCCAGCGCACCGGTACCGGCACAGAGGTCCAGAACGCGAATCCCTTCAAAGTCAATCATAGTGTCGAGAATATTAAAAATAGTTTCACGTGCGCGGTCGGTAGTGGGTCGAACACCCGGTGGTGCAGAGGTGGTTATTATCCGTCCTTTGAGTGTTCCAGAAATAATTCTCATTGTCTTTTTTGCTTGAAATTTTCTATGTTCCTTTGTTGGCTGACGGCAAAATAATACTTTTGCATCTCATAGTACCAAAACAATTTGAATACCTAGAGTGGTTCGCGAGCCAAGAGGATGCAATGTTGATTTGGTTTTATTGCACGTTTTTATTATAACCGAATAGAAAATGGTTGAAAAAACAACGGCTTTGACTAAAGTACTGCTGTATTCAATACTCGGAATAGTCGCATTTGGAATGATTGCACCGATGCTGTGGATGCTCTTGCTTTCACTGCGACTGCATCCCGAAAGTTATGGTACGTTCGGAGGATTATTTTCAGCTCCTACTTCACTTGATAATTATACAGATGCACTCAGATCGGATGCTTTTGGAAAGTATTTTTTGAATTCAACACTTGTAGCGTTGGCAGTAACAGCAGGGAATGTAATTTTCTGTCTTTGGGTGGGATATGGACTTGCTCGAAGGAATTTTATAGGAAAACGTTGGATATTCGGTTCGATTTTGGGTGTGATGATGATTCCGCAGCAAGTGATAATGATTCCGCTCTATCGGCTGATGGTGGAATTTGGATGGATAAATACCTATTTTGCACTCATTATTCCGTGGCTTGTAACTCCGCTTGGAGTATTTTTAGTTCGGCAATACATCCTTGCATTACCTGCAGAAATTGAAGATGCTGCCCGAATTGACGGAGCAGGAGAATGGTATATTATCTGGAAAATTGTAATGCCGCTTTCAAAGCCGATACTAACTGTATTGGCACTGTATGTGTTCCTGAGTAATTGGAACTCGTTTTTATTTCCGTTCCTCTTTACTAACGAAGAATCAATGCGAACATTGCCTGTTGGTTTGGCATTCTATTTAGGCAAGCAATCTATTGACTGGGGACATTTAATGGCTGGGGCTAGTATTTCTGCTATTCCGATACTTTTTATGTTTGTGTTCTTCCACAAAAGGATTATTCAGGGGCTGACTGCAGGTGCATTGAAAGAGTAGGGTGGATTGTTTATACATGATGGTTATATCCATTAAGTTACCTTTGTAAGAAAGCTTACTCTATTTATGCATACAGAAATACTGTTACTCCAAAGCTTGGGGCATCGCCCCAAAGACTAACCATACATTAATCCCACATATTAAGTTGTAGGACAGATTAATTTCAATTTAATTTTTCCTGTCATTCTGAACGTTAGCGAAGAATCTCCATATGCTGCTTAAGAACTTTATATGTAGTGCTTTGCGGAGATTCTTCGGTCTGTGAATCCCTCAGAATGAAAGCACTTTGATTTTTCAATTAATTCTGACTCAATAAGTGCTGAGACAAAAATAATTGTTGCGGTAAATATCCATAATTTGGCAAATAATTGAACAACGACGGGCTGTAAATGACATCTCTTACATAGCCCGTCATTCTGAGTGCAACGAAGAATCTC
>CAZGNO010000095.1:0-14340 GCA_964527785.1 uncultured Chitinophagaceae bacterium | reverse complement strand
CACCTGACTTGACTAGGGAAGAAACTCAATACATTAATTGTTGCGTAACAGCAGTTATTAATAGACCCTGTCATTTACAGTTCTCGGCTGCCGCAGAGCCGGCTGCAAAATAATGCAAATGACCGCTACAACTATTCCATTTTCAATTTCTTCGCAAGATCAAGTACACCTTGCCATGTCAATTCTTCACCAACAAAATTGACCCGTACTGTTTCCAATTCTTTGGCTGTATTAATCGCCGAAACATTCATTCCCATTGGCGATTTAATCCCTTCGCTTCTAAAATAGTGTGCTTTTTCGGCACCGATTAAATCTCCGGGGTGCACAAGATCTATCACCCACATCGAGTGAATATCTGCTTGCGGTATGGTGATCTCTTCCAAGTAGAATGCAGCAAGACACTCAATTGCATCAAATTTATATACCTTACCTTTTTTAGAGAGTAGCTCTGCACCAAATTTTTTATCCGCAATAGTCATTTGGCAGTGGTCACAGTGGTCTTTGTTAAAATCAATCGGAACTGTCTCAGGTTCGCTGCATCCTGCAAACAGAAAAGTAATTGCCAGCACAGATACAAGACTATAAAATACTTTTTTCATTTACACTCCTTTTGTAATAGTAACAGTATTTTTCTTAGGGTTTAAAAAGAAGGCAATCATGCCTAAAGCAACGGCAAAGACAGCACAATACCCGCCGATGTCCGGCAAAGAATGTGCTGTAAAATTAAGAAGCTGTTTTGTTCCTAGCAGAGGCGGCTGGTAGTCCATTCCTTCGATTTTAATAATTGCATGAGGGTCTAGATTATGACCGTAGTCATATTCCCAATTATAAAAATCAACCATGCCGGCAATCCCCAATACCATAAACACAGCAACCCATACTGCAAGCAGACTTCTTTTACCAATAAATGAAATAAGTAACCCCAATGCAATCATAACACCGATAATCAAGGGCATAAACTTTAATTCGGGGATTGACTCCGGTTCAATCCGTTTCATACCTATGTAATGATTAAGATTATTAATACTTTCGATGTCGTGCGGTGATTCACCCTTGATAGTATTCAAATGTATTTTCATCCCTAATCCTTCGGGATATTGAGGGGCTTCGAGATGAATACTCCACAACGGAAAAAAGTACATCAGGATCAGCGACAATGCTGCAGCGACAACCAATATTCGTGCTAATGTTTTCATAGTGTTGATTTGCAATTAGGTCTTTTATAGTTGAGGCAGTTCCGCTTGTGAGAACTGCCTCATTGTTTATTTGGAGCTCTTCTTATCGTTTATTGAATGAAATCTGAATCGAGGAGCTTGCCGGAGAAACGCGAACATACCCCTGCATTTCCTGATGCAATGCCGAACAGAAATCTGTACAGTAGAACGGATACACTCCGGGCTGTTTTGGATACCATATAATTGTTTGGGTTTCACCCGGCATCACAAGCAATTCAGGAATATTCATACCTTGAATTGCAAACCCATGCGGAACGTCCCAATCTTGTTCAAGATTCGTCAGGTGGAAATAGACTGCATCCCCTGCTTTAATTCCTTCGATATTATCGGGCATGAAGTGTGAGCGAATTTGCGACATATACACATGAACCTCATTCCCTTTGCGCTCGACACGAGCATCCTTTTCGCTTTTGATTACATACGGATGTGAATTTTCCGAAAGTTGAAAGACTTTTTTCTGATTTTTAAATAGTAATTCAGCCGGAAGTGCCTGTGCATAATGCGGTTCGCCGATTGTAGGAAAATCCAAGAGCAGTTTCATTTTCTCACCGGAAATATCATATAATTGAGCCGATTGCGAGAGTTCCGGTCCTGTCGGCAAATATCTGTCTTTGGTAATTTTATTAAGAGCTACCACATATTTCCCCCATGGCTTTGCGCAATCACCGCCCGGTATCATCAAGTGACCAATTGAATAATAGGTAGGAATTCTATCTAACACTTTGAAATCACTCAAACTCCATTTTACAATTTCAGATGAAACAAACATGGAAGTATAAGCATTTCCTTTGCCGTCGAATTCCGTATGCAACGGACCTAAGCCCGGCTTCTGAACTTCACCGGCGAGTGCAGCCGCATAATTAACAATTGGAATACCGTTAATATCACCGTCGAATTTATTGTCTCCGATTGCTTTTTGTAATTTGGTGAACGAGAACACCGGAATAACAGTTGCAAGTTTGCCGCCACCTACAATATATTCACCCGTCGGGTCCACATCACAGCCGTGCGGTGATTTTGGAGTAGGAAGAAAATACACCAAGCCGGGACATTCTGCCGGAGTCAGAATGGGAACTTGCTCTTCCATTGTAGAGATAGTTGAATGTGTTTTTTCATCATAAACATTATGTGCATATTTTACAGGCATTACCTTAGCTTTGCCTTGTGCCACAAATTCCTCCGCTTTTTTCCAATTGACTGCTGCTATCATATCTTTATCATTCTGACTGGCGTTGATTTCCATAAGCGTATTGGATTGCTCTGAATTATACGAGGAGAAGAAAAACCACCCGTGCGAGTTTCCTTTTCCGGCATGGCTCAAGTCATAATCATAACCGGGCATCAAAATCTGGAAAGCAATCTTCATGTTGCCTGTTGTGGGGTCCACTTTAATAAAACTGAATGTACCCTTGAAATTCTCTTTATATGATTCAATCGAAACATCGGCATTCGGAACAGGAATACTGAATCTTGTGGCAGCTACAACGTATTCGGTATTTTGAGTAGTAAATGGCGAAGCATGATTTCCGCCGCTGTTCGGAAGTTCAAGAATTTCCGCAGTACGGAAACTTGCCAAATCAATACGGGCGATTCTCGTTGTGTTGTTTCCGTTAATGAACAGCCAACGACCATCCGGCACACCTTCCGTTTGGGAAAGTTCGGGGTGATGGGAATCATCCCAAGGAATCATACCATACGATGTTTGCAGCATTCCTTTGGTTTCTTCTGTGTAGCCGTATCCGTTTTCGGGGTTTTGAGAAAACACGGGGATAACTTTCAGCAGTCGTCCGCTTGGCAATCCGTACACTGCCACCTGCCCGCTAAATCCACCCGACAGGAACGCGTAAAATTCATCAAATTTACCGGGTGCAACATATACCTTTGATGCAACGTCGGTATCTGAAGTAACTTCTTTCTGCGCCGGACAACCGATAAATACGGCTGATAACGCCATAACACTTGCGCACGCAAGTAACCAATATTTGAGTCTCATATATATGCTCCCGATAAATAATGTAACAACTATAAACCACTAACAGTTTATATTTTTCTAGAAATTTTATTTTTTTGTTTCAGGCACCGGAGTTTGTGTAGCCACTGTTCGCAGATGCTCAAGGACATTTCGAGCATCTTTTTCATCAACGTGTTGATTAGGCATCTTGAGCAAATATGCCTGAAGCAGACATTTCACCGTATCGTCTTTTTCGACCATGAGTTCTGTATCCAAAATCATGTTCATTATCCATTCGGGTGTTCTGCGTTCGGTTACTTTGCGAAGCGGAGGTCCTACATAGCGTTTGTCCAGTTGATGACAGGCGGTGCATTTTGTCTCAAAAATTTCATTGCCTTCATGAGCCATTTTTGCATCAATTGTACCTAACTTAACCTCCTTGATTCTACCATACCCTTTTGTGTTTGCCGGTTCTGCCTGTTTAGGAGTTTCAGCCAGTTTTTCCTGTTCGTTATTTTTTTGTGAGCCGTCTCCACCGCATCCGGCTATCAGAAAAACAAGCGAAAAAACTGATGCTATAATTTTCGTTTTCATCATTAAATCCTCAAAATAAATTAGTTATTTGAAATTTGAAATTGATTTGGGTCGTCATATTTCGCCAATACCTTCGGGAACAAAATGTTATTTTCCAAATGGATATGGTGGAACATATCTTCTTGAAACGCCTTCAACTCTTGGTACAATACCCTAAATGTAGTGCAAGCACCGCCCGGTGGAGTAAAATTATTGGAAAGTGTCTGTATTTCTTTTAATGTATCACCCACTTCACTATGTTCTTCATCAAGATTTGCCAGAAATGTTTCCAATTCTTTTTCGATAAATTCTTCGCTCAGATTCAATTGCCGACTAAGAGCTACCACCTTGATAAGCGGAAAAACTGTTGCCTCTTCTTCCAATAAATGATTAATAAGAATCGGGTATAATTTTTCAAAACGATATTGAATCTCAGCTATCTCAGGGTATTTTTCCCCGTGAGCATTTATTACCTTTTGTAAATGCCCTAAAATTAACGGCATCATAGTCCGAACATACGTATGGTGCTGCTGAACTATATATTCTGTCAGAAAATCTACACTCCAACTATTGAATCGTTGAGTATTGTTTTGTTCGGATGCAAGTGATTCCAATTCTGTAATTACTTCGGTAGGTTGTAGCCCCTTTTCGTGGCAAGCTACCGAGAGTTGCCGTTTTCCTTTGCAGCAGTAGTCTAGTCCGTACCGTTCAAAAATCTGTGCTGCCCTAAAATCATCGGCAACTATTCGAGCAAGAGTTTTGCTTTCCGTCGGTTGAATAAGTAACATTGTGGTCTCCTTTAATAATAGATTGTAAAATCAACTGATTCAAAATTATAGGTATATTCAACTATAAAAAATGACTTTTGTCATGTATTTAAGATTTAAGAGTTTTTTGTCTTAAATTAGGTTTCATTTTCCGTTTTTTAATATGGTATAGCCATTTATACTTTTTTTGTCAGAGCGATGATGTCGTTCTCTGTCAGGCGATAGTGCAATGTGCTTACTTTGGCAGCTAAATCAGCGAGTGTAGTTGTTGCTAAAACTTTAGCGATATTTGCCCTAATTCCTGCCCACTGTTCGTGCAGCGGACATGGTGTTGCGCTGCCGCAATGCGGCAAACCCAAGAAACATTCTGTGAATACCTCATTCCCGTCAATTGCCTTCACAATGTCAAAAATTGAAATAGTGTTAGCATTTTTAGCAAGCATTATACCACCCTTCGGTCCCCTATATGAATTCATAATCCCTTCTTGAGTAAGTGCTTGCAAAATTTTTGTAAGAAAGTGGAATGAAATGTCAAGTTTATCTGCTATTTCTCTTATGGACATAAACTGTTCATCACGCGTTGAAGCGATATAGATTGAAGCACGTAACCCGTAAATGCAACTTTTTGATAATAACATAATTCAATTGAAGATTTAAGACTATTTTATCTGCAATATACGGTATTCTCGTATTATTTACAAAAAAAAATTAGGTATCGTTAAAATCCCATAACGAATCCTTCGAGAAATAATCCCTTGGTCAAAACTTGGCAAATAATTGAACCCTTCGATGAACTCTGGGCGACATTCCTTGTTTGCTGTACAAAGCTAGGTGTTGTCAAGAACTTGATATAATCACTTGGTCAAAAATTTGCAAGTAATTTAGCTCAGGTAAGCTATTCCAACACTTTCCTTCCAAACGCCAATTGTGATTCGCAGTTGCAATAGCTAACAAAATCTGAAAATTACTCAATTTAACTTTTAATTGTAGAGGCAACTATTTCTTCACTACCTCATCTGCAAGAGCATTCAGCCATTCGGTAAACAATTCATTTTCCAAGTTCCAAGAGGCAGCACACACCTTGTCGCCATCAACAAAGAATTCTGCAATTTGTGCACGCATTTCCTTGAGGTGATTTTCTTCTTCGGCGATAATGCTTTTTACATTCACAGTACTTTTATTATTCGTAAGTACATCTTGATAAATCGGATAAAGCATATCTGCCCGAACTTCTATAGCATATGTTACCAGCAAATACGCAGCATATTTTAATTTCGCCCCGTCCAGTTTAAATTCATCCTTCAAGTATCTGCATAGCGATATATCGAGCACGTGTAAATACGCACTGCTTTGAACGGGAGCAAGCAGATATTTCCGTTCGTATGTACGGCAATCATTATCCTTCACTTTTTTGATTTGCTTTTTGAGATAATAGGCGTGGCGAGCTTCTTCTGCAGCGTGTTTCAAAATTATTTCATTCACAAAAACAGGATGTTCGCATCGTTTAATCTTCTTTGCCCCTGTGTTTTCCATCATTGAAAGCGTATTAATCCATTTGGAATGAAGCGACGGGTCTTTTACTATTTTATCTAGGAGTTCTTCCATAGTCGGTTTTTTATTTTTTGAGTAAATCGGCACACGAGAGCATTACCTCATATACTCTGATAAGTTCTTCTTTTGTAATGCAATACGGCGGCATTGTATAGATCACATTGCCGAGCGGTCGGAGCAAGACGTTTTGCTCCAGACAATGAGTATAAATTGTATCACGGATTGAATGAAAATACGATGTTTTCCCTTCGTCTTCCAGTTCAAACGCTAGGATAGTACCGATTGCCCGTGCGTTTTTAATGTACTTATTTTCGTTTAAAACCGGCAAAAATTCTTTGTGCGAATCTGAAATCATCTGGATTTGCCGTCTGCATCTGTTACTAATCAATAGTTCATAACTTGCGTTTGCGGCAGCACAAACAATCGGATTGGCAGTATAGGAATGCCCGTGAAAAAACGTTTTCAATTTGTCATCATCATAAAACGCATCATATATTCGCTGGGAAGTTGCCGTTACACCCAGCGGCAAGAATCCACCGGTAATTCCCTTCGAGAGACAAATAAGGTCTGGTTTATTTACAAGATAATCAATTGCAAATAAATTCCCCGTTCTTCCGAACCCGGTCATTACTTCGTCGGCAATGCAAATAATATCATGTTTATGTGCAATTGCAATCAAAGCATCCAAATCTTCTGTTTGGTGCGTTCTCATTCCTGATGCCCCCTGCACGAGCGGCTCGAAGATAAACGCAGCTATATCATTATTCGATGCAAGTCTTTGAAACTCACGAATTGAAAGTTCTCTCTGACCTTGTTCAGGAGCAGGAATAAACTCCACCTCAAACAATTTCTCACGGAAAGCCATATTGAATGAATTATTCCCCGCTACTGACATAGCTCCGAATGTATCACCATGATAACCGTCTCGGAACGCTATTATCTTTGTTTTATGCTTTATTCCGAGATTAAACCAGTATTGCAGAGCCATTTTGAGTGCAACTTCCACCGAAGTACTGCCGTCATCCGAAAAGAATATTTTAGTAAAATTATCCGGTAGAATCGTAAGGAGATTTGTTGCAAGGTCAATTGCGGGTTTATGCGTGAATCCTGCAAATATTACGTGTTCCAGTTGCGCAGCTTGTTCGGCTATTCGCGAAGCAATATAGGGGTGAGAATGACCGTGAATATTTACCCACCATGATGACACCGCATCGAGGATTCTTCTGCCGTTCTTGGTTATCAGATAGCAGCCCTCCCCTTTTTCTATTTCAATTGGGAACGGCTCCTTTTTCATTTGTGTGAAGGGATGCCAGACAGGATATGTACTCGTTGGATTATTATTCAAGCAACAACCTCATTTGTGGCAAAATAGAATCACAGAACCGGGCAATAGATTCTGCATTTACATTCTCAAATTTAGGAATTGAGAACAGTAACGGCACACCCGAATAGTGTAGAATAAATTCTTCGCTCGCCTCGTTTTTCTCACCGTTAAAGACAATTCCCAATACCCGGATACCGGCATCTTTCAACACTTTCAGCGTCAGCAACGTATGATTAATACTTCCCAAATAATTTTCTGATATCACCACCACAGGGCATTTCAATTTCTGAATCAAATCCAAATTCAAGCAATTGCTTGAAAGCGGCGACAGAAGCCCGCCGGCAGTTTCTATAATCAGATGACCCTCTGTATCAGGCAGTTTACAATCACTCACTTGTATTGTAATGCCCTCCAAATCAGCAGCATAATGCGGCGATGCAGGAGTATGCAGGCGATACGTTTCACGGTGAATTGTAATTTTTTTTGAGACTAATTGCTCCACTATTATCGAATCGGACTGCTCAAGAGTTCCTGCCTGTACGGGCTTCCAATAGTCTGCTTTGATGGCTTGGCAGAGAATTGCCGAGCAGATTGTTTTCCCGATTCCGGTATGAATCCCTACTATTCCGATATTCATGATTTAGGCGGTTAGTATGCAATCAAATAAATCGTCAATCTGTCGTATGGTATTAAAGCTATGCAGGCAAATTCGCAGCCGCTCCCTACCTTTCGGAACGGTAGGATGAAGAATTGCTTTTACAGCGAATTTATTCTCTTGCATCCTTTCGGCAATGTTTTTTATCATATCATTTCCATCGCCCATCAAATTTTGGATTGGCGAGTCGTTGCATTGCCATTGATATTGCTTTATGTCTGCCGCCCTATTCTTAAAATGTGTAATCAATTCAAAAAGAGAAGTTCTGTTTTCGTCAGGCAGCAGCAGGTATGCTTTTTGGAGCATCAGATAGTTATGTGGCGGGAGTGCAGTCGTATAGATAAAAGCACGTGAATGATTAATTAAAAATTTAATTAATACATTACTCCCCAAAACCGCAGCACCATGCAACCCAATCGCCTTGCCAAATGTAATCACACGGGCAAAGACCTTTTTCTCAAGATGTAATGCGCTGACCAACCCTTCTCCTTTGCTACCGAATACACCTACAGCATGGGCTTCATCAACAATGAGGTGTGCCCCGTACTTTTCACAAATGTTTGCGATAAGTTCCAAAGGGGCAATATCACCGTCCATTGAATACACCGATTCTATTGCTACAAATACCCGTCCTTTTGTTTTTGCGAGTATCCGCTCCAAATCATCTATGGTATTATGTTTGAATTTCAGACGCTGTCCGAAACTGAGACGGATTCCGTCTATAATGCTTGCATGAATCAATTCATCGTGAATTACTACATCGCGAACGTCAATCACCGACGAGAAAAGCCCCACATTTGCCATATACCCGCAATTGAATATCAGTGCTGACTCTGCATTGTGAAACCCTGCTATCATACTTTCGGTTTCTTCCGCTAACTGCGAATTTCCCGAAATTAACCGCGAACCGGTCGCTCCCGTCGGAAGCCCTGCATCCAACGATTGAAACGGAATCAGCCGCCTCGAAAATCCAAGATAATCATTGGAGCAGAAATCAATCATCCCTTCAAAATCAGGCAATGTGCGATATGAATTGCTATTTTCCTTCACTGCCAATTTTTGGAGCAGGAAGTTTTCGTGGTTGGGGTCGTTCATATGTTTTAAACATAATTCTCCACAGCCATCGGCTGCGGGCTATCCTTGAACGGTGCGCGAGCAGTCAGCCCCAGAATCTTGAACATTCTCATGTCTTCGTCAATATCAGGATTCGGAGTTGTGAGCAGTTTTTCACCCGCAAAAATGGAATTTGCCCCTGCCATGAAACAGAGTGCCTGTTCCGCCAAACTCATTTCGTTACGCCCTGCCGAGAGCCGCACGACGCTTTTGGGCATCAGTATCCGCGCGGTAGCTATCATACGTACCATTTCATCTACGCTTACCCGTTTGTTGTGTTCGAGCGCTGTTCCGCGAACGGGGGCGAGTGCGTTGATAGGAACGGAATCAGGATGAACTTTCAGTGTGGAAAGCGTGTGAAGCATTTGTATCCTGTCCTCGTCGGTTTCGCCTAAGCCGATAATCCCACCACAGCATACCGTTATTTGGGCTTTGCGAACATTATCGAGCGTTTCCAGTCGGTCGTCGAAATTGCGGGTGGTAATGATCTTATTATAATAGTCGCGGGAAGTATCAATATTATGATTGTAGGCAAAGCAGCCCGATTCTTTCAGCTTTTGCGCCTGGTCGTAGGTGAGCATTCCGAGGGTGCAGCACACTTCCAAACCCATATCGTTCACTTCTCGTACCATTTCGAGGACACGGTCGAAATCGCTGTTGTCACGCACTTCGCGCCATGATGCGCCCATACACACGCGAGATGCACCGTTTTCTTTAGCTCGTAACGCCTTGTTTTTCACTTCGGCAAGCTGCATCAGCGGGTGAACTGTGATGTCGGTATTAAATTTAATTGATTGTGGGCAATAGGAGCAATCTTCTTTGCAGCCGCCGGTTTTAATCGAAATCAAACTGCTTATCTGGACTTCGCCGTAGGCGTTGTTTTCGCGGTGGACAGTTGCCGCCTCGAACAGTAAATCCATGAGCGGACGGTTGTAAATTTCACGTATTTCTTCCAGTGTCCAGTCGGTTCTGATGTTCATGATAGTACTATCTAATTTTCGTAAAGTGTTGTTTTATATTAATTTTGCAAGAAATTTACAGTACCCGGTTCGGTCTTGCTTTGTGAAACTCTGTGCAAAACTCTGTGAAACCCTGTGGGAAATCTTCACCCGTTTTCACGTGCAAATTAAGCAAAATTTATTTGAATTGGGGTATGGAGGGGAATTACATTTGAATATCTGGAAGATATTTAGATATGTTTTAAGTGTTTGTTTTGGTGTTAGAAATATAATTAGGAGATGTATGGGTTTTGCAGTAAGTTCGTCTTGATTTTTTTCCAAAAAAAATTAACTTTTTTCGATAGCTTTCAATACAAAATAACTTATGTCCGCCCCTCAATTCTCCTGGAATAAATTCTCTCGCAGCATCATCATACACAAAAAAACTGATGATGTATTCCCCCTCATAGCAACAGCCCACGGTCTTACCGCGTGGCTACTGGAAGCTGCGTCGTTCTTTACAATGGTACATGAAACGCAGTTGCTCAATTTTTCATTCCCTACCGACCATGAGTCGTACCACTGGGTATGGAAAGGAAAGAGCTACGAACTGCAAGGAAAAGTACTTGGTTGCGATGTAGAAAAAAAAAGTTTTTCATTTACATTTGGAGAGGAGTGCACAGTTGATATTGTTCTCACCGAACATGAAGGCAATACCCTATTGAAACTGACCCAACAAGCCGTAAAGGGAAAGACCTACGACCAAATGCGCCAAGTAAACAGCTATGCGTACTGGACGTTTTTCCTGACAAATTTGAAATCGGTTGCGGAATACGAGGTTGATTTGAGAGAGGATACATTCATACTGCCCGATTTACTGAATATTTAAGAAGAGTGCAGTACATGGACTCCCACATTCTCTGCCCCGGTTGCGGTCTCCTCCTCCCCGCCCGCAATCTGCGAATACCTGACCGGTACAATGCGTCCGGTGAATGCGCCGATTTGTACAACCAATTATCAGTACATACACTATCGCAAAACGATACTTTTTTTATTCATCAGCTTGCGGTGGACTCTTACGGTGCACAACATTCCGGCGGCATTACCAAGCCCATAACCACTGCCTACGCGCTCATAGGACTGTGCCTCGCCGTAGAACATCATTACACTGGGCGGCAAGTGCAGAAAATCCATACAAAAATCCCAAAACAACAATGGAAAAAATTAACACCACCGAAACAAACGGGAACAATAACCGTAGCATACACCCTAGAAGCAACAACAGATGCTGAACGAGATATTTTGATACATGAGTGGGCGAAATCCGTATGGGAAAGTTGGGCGGAATATCACTATTTTATCAGGAATATGACAATGGAATGCATCGGGAATTTCAACATTTTTTCGTAGTTTACTGAGGTATATTTTTTAGTTAGGAATCGAAACAGCTCCCTGTGTCACTGTACGTATAATCAACTGATGTTAGGCAAACAAGCATAAAATATTGTTCGTAATTCAGTCAAGAATAGTTCCGTAGGAACGTAATATCGGTAGAAGCGGGCATAAAAAATACAGAAGTTCCGCAGGAACGTAATATCGGTTAAAAACGGCAGTGTCTTGCCAACCGATATGGCACCCCTAATGGGATTTAATACAAACAACCATAACGGAAATTCTCAAATTAAATTTATTCTTGCGTAACATCAGTAATTAAAAGCTATAACACAATGCTTGAACCTTTTATGCTTTCGACTTCTACTCACGCACATCCGGTTGACAACAAATTTTTTGACTTTTACAACTTACTATCAATTCATATTCACAACTCAATACTATGAAAAATAACTCAGTACTCTATTTTGCAATTGCATTATCCATCTTTGTCGCAGGGTGTACAATGAATACTGTAACCGGCTCAGGGAATATCGTTACTCAAACCCCTACAGTTTCCCGTTTTGAGGAAATAGAAGTTGCAAGCCATTGCGATGTAACTATTTATCATGGGAATGAATTCAAGGTGGAAGTATCCGACTATGAGAATTTGTTACAATACCTCAAGTTTGAAGTAACAGGTAAGAAGCTCACCATCAAAACAGAACCTGATAATATATCGCTCAATAATTCAAAAGCAAAAGCAACTATCTATATGCCTGACCTCCTGCGAAAACTGACTATATCGGGCAGCAGTGATATAGTTCTGAATGACGGATTTAAAGATATTACTGATTTGAATGTTTCGGGAAGCGGGAATATAACAGGAACACAACCCGCCACTATGAACAATATACGTGCAACCATAGAAGGTTCGGGGGATATTACCATGACCGGCACGGCAAACAATCTCGATCTTAGCATAGAAGGGTCAGGAAATATTGATTTTGCCGGTGTTACGGCGCAAGCAGCAACGTGCAGTATTGATGGAAGCGGCGATATTATCGTAAATGCAGCAGTTGCGTTATCTGCAACAATTAATGGCAGCGGGGATATTCTCTATTATGGGAATCCTACGGTTACACAAAAAATTAATGGTAGCGGGCGGGTGAAAAAACGCTGATTTCTTGAAAATACATATAGAGTACATCAACAAGTTTAGACCTTGAAGGTTTTCGAAAACCTTCAAGGTCTTTTAGGTTATTACATATCTACAGTATATCTTCTGTGCAGTTTATGCAGACTGCTCTACTATTTATTCCCCACCAATTCCGCCAATTTAGGAGCAATCTTCCACAACGCAACTTCGGCTAGCAATGCTCTTTGATATTCCTGTACAGGAATATCAGCTTTCTTCTCAGCTTTAATCATAATATTCTTGAGAGTATGCTCAGGTGCGATAAACTCCATCAGGTGGGCAGAATACCCTTTTGAAGCCAGTATATCGCGCCGCATCGAATCGGTCAGCAAATCAGCAAAACGTTCGCGGGTGATTCCATCCTGCAACAGCAATCCCACCGACGGCGGCAACTCCGCCGATTTCATCTTTTCATTAACGTAGTGATGGCAGCACGGAGCGGCTAGAATAGCATCAGCATTGTGTTTTACAGCAAAAGCAAGGGCATCATCTGTGGCAGTATCGCAAGCGTGGAGGGCAATCAGCAGATTAACCCGGCTGTCTTTGCGGGCTGCGGCGTCAATCGTTGTGCATTCAAACTCGGCATTGTCAAATCCTAGTTTTTGGGCGGTCTTTTGGCAAAAACTGATGACATGAGCGTTAGAGTCTATGCCGAGCAATTTCACCGTAATTCCACGAAGATTCACAAGCCAATGGTAAAGCGCAAGACTTAAATACGCCTTGCCACAACCGCAGTCCACTACCGAAAGCTCTAAGTTTTCGGATGGATTCTTGAGAATATCGAGGGTGGATGCAATCGTTAGAAAATGATTTATCTGTTTGAATTTCGCCTGCATTGTGTGCAGGATTATTCCGGTATCGCCTGTAATACCAATCGCATGAAGCAGTTCAGGGGAATTTTGAGGAGTAATTATATAGTTTTTCTGTTCGTCGTGCTCGAGCTGTTCCCAGTGTTTTTTCGATGGTGCGGTTTGGCGAATGGAGAGCATTTTCTCTTTGCCTGAGCTACGGCAATAAAGATCGGCATTCGGTGTTTGCAAATGTGATTGACGGAACGGCTCGTTGAGCACAAGGTTGAGTGCGTTCAGTACCGTCATTTCATGCGGGAGCATTTGAGTAAAATGCTGTTTTTGAGTATAAATTGAAAGTTGCAAACGATATTCCGACCGTAGTAAAATAGTTTTAAGTGTAATCTTTTGCGGTTTATCGGGCAGCACTACAATTGTCTCAACTTCGGAAATTGAGTCGGTTCGTTCCGGCTCGCTGACAGTAAGAATAAATCGTGAATGCGGGTCTTTCGTAATGAGGTCTGCAATGCGTTTTTGAGCTTCGATAAGCATACATTTGGGGGAGACAATGGAAGAATATTATGCAAATATCCGTATAAAACTGCCGTTTTTTGCATAATTGCATAAAATGGGTGAAATAGATGTGCGGAGGAGGGTAGGATTAGGAGGTAATATGAAATCTGCAAACGCAAACCCACGGTTGAAACCGTGGGCTATGGTTCTAATAATCAATGCGCAATAATAAGTTTTTTCGAAGCAATCCCTTTATCACTACAAATTGAAATTAAGTACCGGGACAGATTAAATTGCTACATTCAGTCCTGTCATTCTGAAGGAGTCTTCGACTGAAGAATCTCCGTAAGAACGTGAAAATCT
>CAZGNO010000094.1:0-14548 GCA_964527785.1 uncultured Chitinophagaceae bacterium | reverse complement strand
CCAGTCGAATAATTTACTGAATTTAATGGTTCGGTTCTTTTAGTCCTATCACTTACTTAACATTTTTTAAAAATTGGCAAATAATTGAACCCTTCGATGAACTCAAACTGACGTCACTTGATTTTTAGGTCAGGTCGGTTGTTTACCGCCGTGCATTGATAAGTTATAAAATCAATTTCAGGTCAGGTCGGTTGCTACAACCGACCTTCCTGCTAAGCGTCTATTCGGAAAGGCAGTTGTAACAACTGCCTTGACTTTGTTTTTCTTGTTGTTATAACATGACAACGCACGGCTGTATACAACCGACATTCCTCTATGAGTATATACGGAATGACAGTTGTAACAACTGTCATGACTTTAAAGATTATTATGCAACACAATGCATGATGGTAAATATCTGACTAACTTCAAAATTGGCAAATAATTGAACCCTTCGATGAACTCAGAGTGACGCACTAAATTGCAACTCAGAATTCTGTTATTGTCTTACCCCTGCCTCCATATTAAAACCGATACCCTAACCCTATCCCAAGCGTTTCTTTAAACTGCGTTTTTGGTCCTTTGCCCACTTCTGTTTTAACACCGTTTATCGTTTCGTATGTGGGAACATCAATATCGTGGTCATAAATAACATTTGCAAAAATACTTGCTGAAATATACTTATTGACCTTCATTGTAAGCAGTAAATCCCAATTAACATCCACGTTTGTTCTGTTTGACGTGTTTTTGTCGGTATAGTTGTCAAACATTGTGATTTTGGTAAGTAAATCAACGTTTTCCATAATGGTATTTTGGTATTTAGCAGAAAGTAATACTCCAAATTCAATACGAACGTTCTTTCCTTCTTTTATCATATTTCCTGATGCGTCGAACTCAGCTTTATCCACACCAAATGCTCCTGAATCGGCAAGCACTTGATTTGTAACAATTGTTATACGTCCGGTAGCAGGCGATAGGAAAATTGAAAATGATTGAACAGGTCTGTAATCTATACCGAGAGCAGCTGTAATATAGGCAGGTGCTGCAAAATTCGATATTTCAACACTGTCATTTGGATAATTATACCCGGCAGCAAACTGTGTTCTAAAATTCATAAGAGCAGAATAGTAGAAACTTCCAGTAGCTTGCTCTCCATATTTGGAATTCAATTCAATCTTATCTTCATTCTTACGGATTGGATTTGCCTCTGACTTAATGACACCGTATCCTAAATCGAGTGCATTATCCCATGTCGCTCCATTAAAACGGTAATTTGCGAAATAATTAAAAAGCCCGGTAATTGAATATGAGCTTTCTCCACCGGCTGCCCAGTTGGTAAGATTTACCTGATTAATATTTGCAGACAGAAATCCGCCTGTTTTCCATGTTGTATCCGATTTAATTGCTGTTGTATCTTGAGCTTGAATCAATCCTATCGGCAATAATATACCGATGATTACAAAAAGTAGATTTTTTTTCACTGGGATACCCTTCTAATGTGTTAAAAAACAGGATTAGTGCTGCTTCCTCCATAGCACAAAAAAGCCGGATTGCTTACAATAGAAAAGCATTCCGGCTTAAAGATTAAGATTGCAGAAGCATTATCCAATCAGCACGGCATTTTCAAAATCCGGCTGTTTGGCTTTGCCGAAATCCAAAATGGTCGGCGATTTTCTCTCTACTTTATCTTGAATTGCCATCAATCCCTTAATAACTGCCTCAGGGCGCGGAGGGCATCCCGACACATAAACATCAACAGGCAGAAAACGATCAATACCCTGCACTACAGAATAACTGCGGAACATACCGCCCGTAGACGCACATACACCCATTGAAAGAACCCATTTTGGGTCTGGCATTTGATCGTAAATCTTACGTACTACCCAACTCATCTTGTAGGTAACCGTGCCGGCTACAATTAGCAAATCAGATTGACGAGGTGAAAAACGAAACACCTCAGAACCAAATCGTGAAGCATCCATTCTCGGCCCCGCAAACGCCATCATCTCAATTGCACAGCAAGAAATACCAAGAGGCATAGGCCACATAGCGTTTTTTTGTGCCCATTGAATTACAGCATCTACGGTCGTCGTTAGAAATCCTTGCTTGGCGAGTGTTTGGTCTAATCCCATTTTAATGCTCCTTTTTTAACTACATATATAAAACCGGCAAACAGCAACAGCATAAAAAGTCCCATTGCTACAAGTCCGATTGTACCCAATTCCTTAAACTGAACTGCCCAGGGGTACATGAAAACAATTTCAATATCAAACAAAATAAACAACATAGCAACCATATAGAACTTCACAGAAAATCTCTCACGAGCAGAGGTGATTGGTTCCATTCCGCATTCATAGATACTTAGCTTCGATTTGGTTTTTGTACGACGAGGTCCGAGAACTTCAGCAAGAACCACGTTCGACAAACCAAACAAACCGCCGACTGCCACCATTATCATCAAAGGAATATAAGATTCTATCATTATGTTTTTCCAGAAAATTGAGGAATTGCCTAAATTTTACTCGCGAAATTACCCGTTTTTTTTCTCATGACAAAGTAAAAACAGCAGTTGTCGTGATTGATTATTATCTTTTTGTATGTCCATACAGCAAACGACCGGTGAATTTCGATAATATTGAAATAACGAAGGTGTTTTTAATCGCAGTTATTGCATCTTCATATTGTTTAAGCCGTTAACACTTCCCTTAGATGAATTATAAACTCATCAACATCATCCGTAGTTATCGTTAGTGGAGGTAAAAGACGTATTACATTTCCGGCTGTTGCATTGGCAATAACACCTCTCGCTAATAAAGCAGTAACCAAAGGAAGTGACTCTCCGTTTACTACTACTCCCAGCATCATTCCTTTTCCCCGTAACTCAATAATGATATTTGGGAAAGCATTCTGAAGTTCTGTTAATTTATTCCTTAAATAATTTCCAACTATGACGACATTATCTGAAACACCACTCTCAAGCTCATCCAAAACCACTAATCCCGCAACACACGCCAAGGCATTTCCACCGTATGTAGTTCCATGCATTCCTGCCTTCCAGACTTTGGCAACCTCTTCTCGAGCTAAGGTAGCTCCTAGCGGCAATCCACCGCCTATTGCCTTTGCCATCGTAACTACATCAGGTCGGATATTAAAATGCTGATACCCATAAAAAACACCTGTTCGTCCACCACCCGCTTGTACTTCATCCGCTATAAGTAAGAAACCGTATTTATGACGCAACTCTTCGATGGTATCTACAAATTCATTGGAGGCAAATGTTACCCCTCCTTCGCCTTGCAAAAACTCCAAAGCAACTGCACAAGTTTTGTCATTCACAGCATTTCGAAGCGCATCCGTATCATTAAAAGGTAGAACCCGGTTATTGGGTAAGAATGGTTCCATTCCATCTTTGTACAATGGACGATCCATCACTGAAAGCGGGGCGTAAGTCCGACCGTGAAAACCACCTGTAAAGCCGATAATTTCAGTTTTACCCTGAGGGTTGCCCCATTTTCGCACAAGTTTTATGGCACTTTCAAATGCCTCCGACCCTGAATTACAAAAATATACGCGGTCGAAACCTGATATACTTTTTAATTTTTCGGCTAGTTCTATTTGCGGTTCTTGATAGAAGTAATTTGATACGTGCATGAATCTTTGTGCTTGTTTGCAAACAGCATCAATGATTCTTGGATGGCTGTGTCCGAGTGCATTTACAGCTATACCGCCAAGGAAATCTAAATAAACAGTTCCGTCTTTTGCATAAATTCTGCAACCTTCTGCATGGTCTATTTCAACTGGTAAGCGTTTGTAAGTTTGAAATATCGAGTTGTGTTCACGGTCAATTAAGGAATAATCCATAGAAGTTAGCAGAAGCGGATAGAGTAATTGAAATGTGCAGGACAATCAGTACAAGTATTAAAAATCAAATTTGTTTTATGGAATCACGAAACTTAGTGTATTTGCCGGAGCTGTTATATCTGTAAATACAAACTGTCCTAAGTGCTCATAATCATAGTACCCGCTACCTACAGGTGCCGAACCCGCAGATGTTGAAGCACAAGTAGTTACATATACGGTATCACCCTTTACAAACGGAAGCATTGTGCTGGTCGGAGATTTACTTTTGAGATTTGCTGCAATTCCTGAAACCCTAATAGTTAATTCAGAATATGAATCTAACAGATTATTTCCGGGTATAGTCGTTGTGTAGAAAAAATTACTGCCGGAAGGGGTGAAGTTCTTGTCCTTCGAAAAATAAAGTCGGAAGAGTCGTGGTTCGCCACGTGGAGCTTGAGGCATGAACGTCACAATAAAAGACAATTGTCCTTGCTCGTCATTCGGAACATTAATTAGTTCAATAGTATTTGCTGTATATTCTGGAATTTTTGTTAGAGTCGGAGATGAACCCACCCGCGAGGTCCCGCCTCCGACGAATTGGTAGTTCATAATTTTAGATGTTCCGTATCCGGCTCTGCTAAACTCAAGCGTGTATATTCCGGCACTTATATCGTTAATCGTCCAATTACCTAATGAGTCAGCAAATGTTTTTTGAGAAGTTTCAGCAATTTTAACTTCAATCCCGACAATATCACCTTTGATTGCAGTAGTAACAGAACCTGTTATAGAGCCGATAAGCACAGGAGCAGGCAGACCGCGTTTCCCCTCTTCGCCCTCGCAGGCAAACAGCAGTACGGTTAATGATGCAAGAAGTACATCTTGTAGAGTTTTTTTCATTTTTAATTTCCGTTAATTATGGAATCTGAAAATTAACTGCTACAAACGGGGAGGTAACACGGGTATAGACCGTTTTTTTAGTTACCGGGTCAACGTAAGACCCAACATTGGTTACCGAAGCAGACGATGGATACACCACAGCATATACCTTCTCACCCGATTTCATACCATGTGTATTTTGAAGTGTGGATATTGTGTTTCTAAGGGAAACAGTTGCGGAGCCAACTGCCTTATAATTATACGTTACAGTGGAAGATACCAGTGCATCGGGGGTATTGATTGCAACAGTAGGTACTTTACCATATACAATCATAAAATAACGGTTCTCGCTTATTGCGGCAGAAGGGCTTATATCAATTTTAAGTTGCTGCCCAAGAGAATCGGTACTATTTCCTGCCAATGCAACTCCTGAAATAGTATAGGTAGGAAGTTGGATAATGCCTAGTGGTGAACTAAGGTATGCCTTTCCTCCACCTACAAATTGAAAGTTAGCTGCGTTCGCAACTGTATACCCCGGTTTACTAGCAGAAATAGTATAAATACCTGCAAACAAATCTTTCAAAGTCCAGCGTCCGGTCGAATCAGTTATTGACGTTGAAGTTTCCTTATCAGTGGTTATTTGGACGCCTCGACGATCAACGGCAAGGCGACCTGCCCAATCATAAACATCAACATAACCGAAAATATCGCCCTGAAGTTGTGAACCGATTGCACCGTCCAATCCTGTAGGACCTTTACATCCTGATATAGCAATCAGACAGAATACTACTGATATTTGCACTATTTTCATTGTTTCCCCCTGTAACGTTAAAATAATAATGGCAAATTTACACAAAATACAATAGTTCGTCAATCGGAATTTGCATTTAGTTCGTTTGTTCAATCTTTATCAGGTTTCACTGATTTCTTTCAATTTACAAACCACAGCTTTATAATTCTATTTCAAAGCACGAAACTCAACACGACGATTCTGAGCTCGTGCTTCGGCTGTTTTGGCTTTATTAACCGGTTTTCGTTTACCATATCCGATTGCTGTTATGTTTTTTTCATTACATCCGGATTTGATAAGGTACTCCCGCACAGCATTAGCACGGTTTTGTGATAAAGTCAGATTTGCCTGTCCGTTTCCGACATCATCCGTATGCCCCGATATTTCGATTTTTATTGTCTTGTCTTCTTTGATAATTTTAGCCAACCGTTCAAGTTCAGAATAGGACTCTTGCTGTAATTCAAATTCATTGGTATTAAAAAAAATATTATTAATCGGTATAGACTGTTTACTTTCTAAAAGCTCTTTTAACAGGGTAAGAATAATATTTTGAGAAATATGCACATTCGCCTTCTTTTTGCGAAGGTCAATATTTTTTGAAACGGAATAATACCCTTCTTTTTCTGCAAAATATCCGTAGTTCTTCCCTAATGGCAACGCTATAAAGAATGTTCCGTCACGAGGGTTCGTTTTCAATTGCCCGACCACCTGTTTAGTTGCAAGGTTTTCCCAGCGAATAGCTGCTTCTAATGGATTCCCATTCACATCAGTTACTTTTCCTCTAATAGTTGCGATATTTTCTGGTTTTGCATTTTTAGCAATTGTAGCACTGTAAATATCCCAATCCCCTTTTCCCCCTTCTCTGTTGAATGCTGCAAAAAACGCTGTATCTCCTGTAACGTTAGGTTTATATCCCCAATCATCATTTGGCGAATTGATAAGTTTACCGATATTTATAGGTTCACTCCATTCAGTCCATGATGAATCAGAGAGGCGTGTTGATTTGCATACATCCATTCCACCCAAACCATATTGCCCATCAGTAGAGAAATATAATGTTTTCCCGTCGGGATGCAAGAACGCTGAACGTTCAGCATAAGGCGTATTTATTGTTTTGCCTAAATTTATTGGTCTCGACCAACCGTTTTTAGTTTTTAAAGCTACGTATACATCCACATTCCCTTGAACAGATCCATGATAGATGAATCTTCCGCGCGGTATATATCCACCAACCCCGCCGGGACGGTCGGAAGTAAATATCAGCGCCTTGCCATCGGCAGACATTCCTGCACTTTCATCATGATGCGATGAATTAATCGGCATTGGCAATTGCTTGAGTGCTTCCCAGCCGGTAGCAGTACGCTCAGCAGTATAAATATCAAATTCCCCAAAACTCCCGGGGAAATATCCGGACAGGAATAATGTATTCCCGTCTGTTGAAACATTATCTATAGTTTCATTGTAGGGTGCATTTATCGGCTTACCTATATTCTTTGCTTTGCCCCATTTGCCATTTTTGCGTTCTGAATAGAATACATCTTCTCCTCCGCTGCCGTCCGGTCTACCGTTTGTAGTCAAATAGAGTGTTGAGCCGTCTGGAGTAGGATTCGGATCCCAGTCTCCAAATTTACTGTTGACTGAGTCCCCAAGATTTGTGATGTTTATCGGTAGGTCTTTTGCAGTCAGCATTTCTATCGTTTTGGGAACACGACGCATTTCGTCTTTTGTAAAAAAAGGTACGTATGTTTTGAATGTATCTGCTGCAGCCACCCAGTTTTTATCTAAAATTGCTTGGTAAGCAAGTTTTTGAATAGCTACATATGCATCTGCAGACGGGGCATTGCGCTCAATATATCGGCGATAACCCAACACTGCTTCCGGTTTCGGTACTTGGGAAATATCTACCACTTGTGTAACAACTTCTTTTTGTTTTTTAGTTGAATACACGTCATTTAACGGCTGTTTAATTGTTAATGCTGTAATCCTGAAACCTTCTTTCCAGCGTTTTTCAATTTCCTCTTGAGTCGCTTCATTTTCTTGAAGTAGTATTTGATTGGGGTATTGCGAATATGCGTTGAAGGACATTGCCCATGTTTCTTCCGAATGTGCAATTGAATTGATAGTTTGACCGCGAGTATAACGCTTACTAATTGAATCAGTTGGAAATTCTGGTGAGATTAAGTAATCTTGATCAGTTATGATAAACTGTTGTGTATTCATTACTACCACCCACATTCCATTTGCCTTATTCATTGCTGAAATGCGATAGCCAATTTTATTATATTGTGTAATAAATGCAGAAGGGAACGATTCAGAAATGGAAACTGCTTGCAAACCGATACCGGCGTTTTGTGAAAGAACAATCGTCCACATACTATTTCCGTATGTCATTGCTGTTATTCTAAAGTTTTTGTCCCACTGCTCTTCGATACGTCGAATAGGAAAGGTATCCTCAACTATATATTGCTGTGCAGAGAATCCGGTAGAAGACGACATCACCGCAGCCCAAAAACCGTTCCCTTGTGCTACGGATGAAATCGAATATCCTTCGTCCCATTTTCTTTTAATCTCATTTGCCGGAAAACTCCCTTGTAGAAGATAGGTTTGTGCTCCTCGTCCATAATTGTTATTCATTACAACTGAACTAAACGGCAATGTTTGAGCCCGCGTAATTGTGGGAATAACTGATGCTATTACAAGTATAATAGTAAGTATGAGGCAGTGGTGTATTGATTTTGGCGTGAATGTCATGGGATTTAATTACTTCCTTGTTTGAGAATTTCCGCTCGGTCTGCAATTTGTAGTTGCTCTATAATATCACCGAGCCCGCCATCCATAATTTCACGGAGTGCATAATTTTTCGTGTCGCCTTCGAGGCGGTGGTCTGTTACACGGTTTTGAGGATAATTATACGTTCGGATTTTTTCTGAACGGTCACCCGATTTCACCATTGAACGCCTAACATCGGCTATATTCCCCTGCTGTTTTTCAAGCTCATAATCATACAGTTTAGCTCTAAGAAATTTCATTGCTTTCATTCTATTTTGAAGTTGAGAACGTTCGTCTTGACACTGAACTACTATTCCGGTAGGATTATGAACAATGCGAACTGCTGTCTCCACTTTATTAACATTTTGACCACCTTTTCCTCCTGAACGGAAAATATCTATTCTAATATCAGTATCAGCTATCTGAATATCCACCTCTTCCGGTTCTGCCAAAATAGCCACAGTCGCTGCAGAAGTATGTACACGTCCGTTTGCTTCTGTTTGCGGGATTCGTTGAACGCGATGCACACCACTTTCAAATTTCATTGTCCCGAAGACATCATCACCGCTTAGTGAGAAGATAATTTCTTTATACCCTCCCCGTTCAGATTCACTCAAATCAATAATATCTACCTTGAAACCCTTATTCTCAGCATATTTCATATACATTTGGAATAAATCCCCTACGAATATACCTGCTTCGTCTCCCCCTGTTCCCGCTCGAATCTCAACGATACAGTTTTTGAGGTCATTAGGGTCTTTTGGGATAAGCAGAATTTTTAATTCTTCGTCCATTTTCTCTAATTCTGCCTGGAGTTCATTTTGTTCTTCATAGGCAAGCTCTCGTAAATCATGGTCAAGAGCGGGTGTATCGAGCAGTTCTTTATTGTCTTCAAGCTGTTTTGTCAGATCTAAATAACGCCCAGCTGCTGTAGCAATCGGTTCGAGTTGTTTGTATTCTTTAGATGCATCTCGGAAGCGTTTTGCGTCTTGCACAATATCAGGATTATGCAATTCGTTCTCAACAGTTTGATAGCGGTCTATGATAGATTGAAGTTTGTCGTTCATTTTGTCTTTTACCGTAATTTATATAAATTGGTTGCAAAAATAGTGTAATTTTACGCTTTATTAGGGTTATTCCACAATTTTACCGCCTATTAATAGAAAGAAATACCGATGATGTTTCCGAATTTTCCTTTCGCCACTACTCGATTAAAACAATCTATGCTCCTTCTCGCTTTTGGCTTACTTATCCTTGGGATATGTACCCTTTGGCTTGGCTGTGCAAGTGAGAATCTTAATTTGGTAAACCCTCCCAGTGGATTAGACAGCGTATATATTCGTTTTGTTAACTTTGCAGACGATGGTGACGGGCGTGTATTATCATTGGATCAGGCAATTCAAACCAATGTAGTCATGCAAAACACCTCTTCGTCCGTACTTCATTCACCGTCAGATTCAGCAATTACAACAGTTATTCATAATGGTACAAATGAATATCGTCCGATAAATAAGTTTAGATTTTCAAGAAGTTCCTTTCAAACTCTAATTGCCTTGCCTTCGATTTCATCAGCTTCTCTTAAAAGGCCGGTAGATACTTTGATGCCATTATATACCCCGTATATACCCACTTCGACTAAGGCATCAGTTCGTATGATGAATTGCGGAGCAGACTCTACAAAAAAATATTCTCTTCGATTGGGCTGCCCAAACGGTACGGAGATAGCTTTCGACAATGGATTTCGTACTCAAAGTGCGATACAAGAACTGCCCGGAGGGCGAATTGGAGTAACGCTCGTAGAACGTTCGGGTGATTCTTCACTGGCAATTGATTTATTTGAATGCAATCTTTCTGACAAAAGCTCTTATACTTTTTTTGTAGTGAAATATGGAACCGACCGACCTTCGCTTTATTTATTAAACGAGCGAACAAATGATGCCAATGCCATGATTCAACTTGTAGCAATTCCTCAAAGAACTGCATCAGTCAGAGCCGTTAATTTATCAAAATCATCAATAAATATAGACCGCATATCCAATAATAAACCTACATCTGTAATAAGCGGCGTTTCAGCAGGTTCAGTAAGTGATTATATATCGGTTTCTGCCTGCAATTCTTTTGCTGCCGATTCATTTTCGATTGAATCATCCGGCTCTACAGTAGTCTCCACTTCGCTCGAAGCATTAAAACGATATACTCTTCTTGCCTTGGGGGATTCCCATACTATTCCTGCTATTTTTGTTCCTGAGCAATCCGGTAATGTTCCGGCGGGAAAAGTATCAGTTCGAGTGGTCAATGCACTCTACAGTCAAACGCCAATAACTGTTTCTTTAGGTGCAACTACAGATGCGGCAGAAACAAACGGTTTTAGCTCCGGTGTTATTCTTGCATCAAATCTAGTTTCAGGCGAATATTCTCTTCCGGCATATATTGCTTCAGGGGAACTACCCGTTACCGTGTTCACTTCAAATTCCCCCGCCCGATTATTATTCGGAGCCGTTCCTGCACTGACAGCCGATAAAAAATACCTAATGGTTATTTCAAGTGGAGCGAATGATATTACGACTGCTATTTTAATTGAAGAAAGCCAAACAAGCGGTTTAGCTGAAGTATTACCTCGCGGCTCTTTTGCTGAATTAGTTCATGCTATAGGAGGTACAGAGACAATTACTTGTGGTTTTGACAGAGTACTTTCCGGTGCAAAACTGTATTTCAGTAATTCAATCGCAACAATACTACCCGGCGGTAATCGTACACTTAGTATAAACGGAATCGGTTCATTATCAACATCTGTTTCTGCTGACAGTTCATTGCTGGCTGTAGTCACAGGAACAAGTGTTTCAGATATCTTGATGTTTAATGCACCGACTGGTACAATTTTACCAAATTCATCTCGCAGACGTTATATTAACGCCTCGAAAGATACTCCGGAAGTTACAATTTCCCAGGACTCATTGAACGGCTCGGTAATTACCCCGAACCTAACGTATCGGAGTACTTTCGACGTCGTTGCACCGTTCGAGCAACGAATTACACTCGTATTTTCAAATCCTACAACCAAAGAACCATACTGTAGAATTGAAAATGTTTCATTCCCGCTTGGTAAAAATTATTCAATAATTTTTATAGGTTCTTCCGGCAATTATAGTGCGATTATTGAGCAGGAGTTTTGAAAGTGTATAGTGTTCTCTCTCTAAATTTACGTATATTAGCGTTCTATCTAACGGTTCATTCTTCTTTTTTACGGCTGACTCTGAATTTATGGAAACAACGACATCGCCTATTGATATTGATGCACTAAAACAACAATTTACTGACTACCTCAAGCGCAAACAATACCGCAATACCCAAGAACGATATAGAGTTCTCGACCGTCTCACTGAATTAGACAAACACTTCAGTGCAGACGAATTATACTTCTATATGAATTCCAAAGGCGACCGTATATCCCGTGCTACAATTTACTCAACATTGGATTTGCTGACCAAGTGCACAATCTTGATGAAGCACCGTTTTCAAGGAGAAAGTGCACATTTTGAACTTGCTTCACGTATGCCCGACCACGACCATTTGATATGTGTAGAATGCGGATATATTATTGAATTCCGTGAGACTGATATTGATTCTCTTCAAAAAAAGGTTTGTGAGGAATTTGGCTTTAAACCTATGAAGCATTCACTCCAAATTTTTGCAATATGTCCGAATACGGCTCAATGCGAACATAACAAACAATAGATACCATTATTATCTCTGTTTCCTTATACTGAAATATTATTACTTACCGTTTAGCTTGGAATTTATGTCTAAAAATCTAGTAATCGTTGAATCTCCGGCAAAGGCAAAAACCATCGAAGGTTTTTTGGGAAAAGAATTTACAGTCAAGGCATCCTATGGTCATATAAGAGATTTAGCAAAAGGCGATATGGCAATTGACACGGAGAACGGCTTTACACCTATTTATGAAATTTCAGAGGATAAGCATAAGCTCGTAGCCGAGTTAAAAAAACTTGCTTCTACAGCCGATGTTGTTTGGCTGGCAACTGACGAAGACCGTGAAGGTGAAGCAATTGCATGGCATTTATATGAAGCACTCAACCTCAAGAAAAAAGAGACGAAACGATTTGTTTATCATGAAGTTACTAAACCTGCAATTCTTGCAGCCATTGCATCTCCACGTGATATTGATTACAACTTGGTTAATGCTCAGCAGGCACGTCGAGTACTTGACCGGTTGGTTGGATTTGAGCTTTCCCCCGTTCTTTGGAAAAAAATTAAACCTGCTCTCTCTGCTGGTCGTGTTCAATCGGTTGCAGTGCGTCTTATAGTTGAGCGTGAACGTGAAATTACAGGTTTTGAAAGCTCATATAATTACCGTGTTACTGCTGATTTTATAGTAGCAGGTGACAAAACCAAAATTTTGAGTGCTGAGCTTCCCAAACGATACGACAGCATAGAAGAAGCTGAACAGTTTCTTACCCGTTGTATTGGTGCCGAATTTACAATTAAGAATTTAGAGACCAAGCCCGGAAAAAAATCTCCTGCTCCGCCATTCACTACCTCGACGCTTCAACAAGAAGCAAGTCGCAAACTTGGGTACTCTATTCTTCAAACAATGACAATTGCTCAAAAGCTATATGAAGCCGGACATATAACATATATGCGAACTGACTCGGTGAATCTATCTGAGATGGCATTGAATCTTGCTAAAGAGGAAATATCCTCAGCGTTCGGTGAAAAATATTCCCAAACCAGAAAATATACGACCAAGTCTTCCGGTGCTCAAGAAGCCCACGAAGCTATCCGTCCTACGTATTTCAATCACAAGACTATTGAAGGTGATTCAAATGCGAAACGCTTGTATGATTTAATCTGGAAACGTGCTATCGCCTCTCAAATGGCAGATGCTAAGCTCGAAAAAACAGTTGCAACCATTGGAATTTCGACAACTCGTGAAGACCTCATTGCGACGGGCGAGGTACTTAAATTTGACGGTTTCTTGAAGGTATATTTAGAATCTACCGACGATGACTCGGAGTCGGACGAATCAAAAATGCTCCCTCCCCTCAAAATAGGTGAAGTGGTGGATTTGGGTATAATGCTGGCAACTCAGAAATTCGCCAAACCGTCAGCTCGATATACAGAAGCAAGTTTAGTTAAAAAACTTGAAGAACTGGGGATAGGAAGACCATCAACATATGCCCCGACAATTTCAACAATTCAGAAAAGAGAATATGTAGTAAAAGAAGATAGGGATGGGAAAACGCGTGAAGTTCAAATTATCACGTTGAAAAACAATGAAATCAGCAGGCAATCAAAAACTGAAAATTATGGAGCTGAAAAATCAAAGTTATTCCCTACTGACATAGGAAATGTTGTTACTGATTTTCTAATCCAACATTTCAAGCAGATTATGGATTATAATTTCACAGCGTCGGTTGAAGAAGAATTTGACTTGATTGCCGACGGTAAAAGAATTTGGAATGATGTAATTACAGATTTCTACACACCATTTCATAAGGTTGTTGTCGAGACAATCGGTACTGCTGCTCGTTCTACAGGGGCACGTGAACTCGGACTTGAACCGTCGAGCGGACTAAAAGTAATTGCTAAAGTAGGTCGTTTTGGTCCTATGGTGCAGATTGGAGATGGCAAAGAGGCAAAATTTGCCAGTTTACGCTCAGACCAATCTATTGAATCCATCGAATTAGGTCAGGCATTAGATTTGTTCAGATTACCTCGAATAGTTGGTGAGTTCGAAGATAAACCTATCAAAGTTGCTATTGGAAGATTTGGACCATATATTCAGCACGACTCAAAATTTACTTCACTCGAAGCAACAGATGACCCGTATCTACTTACTTTAGAGCGCGCTATTGAATTGATTGGTGCCAAACGTACCGCAGATTCACAGAGGATTATCAAGGAGTTCCCCGTTAATCCTGATGTTAAGGTTTTGAACGGTAAGTATGGACCGTATATTGTTGTTGGTAAGCAGAATGTAAAGATACCCAAGGATAAAGTTCCTGCCGATCTTACCCTTGAAGACTGTCTGAAACTTGCAGGAGCAGATTCTACAAAAAGTGGTAGTTCATCAGCTTCTAAGACTTCACCTAAAAAGAAAACGACAAAACGAGCAAGTTAAGTATCAAGACAGATTTATTTTAATTTTACATATCCTGTCATTCTGAACGCTAGTGAAGAATCTCCGTATGCTGTTCAGCCATGTACGTGTGTAGTACTTTGCGGAGATTCTTCGGTCTAAGAATCCCTGTAAATGACATCTCTTACATTGCC
>CAZGNO010000093.1:0-14650 GCA_964527785.1 uncultured Chitinophagaceae bacterium | reverse complement strand
CATTGCATTATTTTGTAGGCGGCTCGGCGACTATCTGGAACTCAGAATGACAGCATTTTAATTTTTAAATTAATTCTGTCATACGACTTGTTTTGATATAGAACTAATTTTAATCCCCACAGAATGTATAACGTAAAAGGCACAACAAGCAATATTTTGCTTATTGTGCCTTTTAATTATCCTGCTAATAATTTCTTATCCTCCCAGTAATTGCTTTTTGAGTTTCTGCCACTTACTGGTAGGAGAAGTAGTTTCTGTTGAGGTTTTGCTTTCCTTCTCTACTTTTGGAGTAGATGTAACTTCCGGAGAAGGTATAAACTCTTCCATTTCTACTGCGTCACCCATTAATTCACGGATTTCCTGAATATTTAGCTGACGCCATGATCCTGAACGAAGGGTTTCGGTATTCACCATTGTTGAAAATCTGTGTCGCTCGAAAGACATCGTTTCTAAATCCTGTTTTTTTAGTGCAGTACGAATTGCAACAGGAGTAGAATTGAATACAGAAATTGATATTACTGTATTGCGTGTGTTCGTGCTTGCCAAATCTATTTTAACATTTTCATTTAGTTCTTTACAGAGAGCAAGTTCCAATTGAGCAATTTGCTTAGGTGTGAGTACTTTATGTACCTTTACCCAGTATTCCTTTTCTAATAGTCTAAATGGAGATGTTGTAGCATCCTTATGTGCGGGATCGTTCGTAATAATCATAATCCCGCTTGATGCCTTATCAAGACAACCAATTGGGAAAAACCATCCTTTACTATGCCGTAGCATCTGGAAAATGGAATTGTGTTTGTCAATTGAACCAGAAATTCCTCGCGGTTTGTGCATTATGATATACACATTTTTTTGTTTTTGCTGAATTAATACTCCGTCCACTACTATCTTCTCTTTGTACGGTACAATCGGAACATTTTGGTCTTTTGCCAAAACATCGTTCACAAATACTTTGCCGTTTTGGATTGAACGCAAACACAGTTTAGGAGAGCCATAATCCAATCGTGTTAGTGCTTTTATGAGGGTAATTGTTCTGATTTTGGGCTTAGGTTGCAGTGGTTCATTCTTTTGCTTGAATGATTTGCTACCTGAACTAAAGCGGTCACGACTTCCCCTGTCCATCGGTGGACGACGATCATACCCACCGCCTCCGCGGTTATCATAGGGTCTGCGGTCGTTACTGCCACCTTCGCGCTGTTTATAGCCACCGGAGCGGTTATCCCCTGAACGATTTTGTGAGAATCCATCCTGGCGCGGCGGATAAGGGCGATTACTTCCTGATGAACGGTTATCGGGAGAACGGTTGTCGTATGTGCGATTGCTGTACGGACGGCTTTCTGCCCCTCCTCCTTGTCGTGGAGGACGGTCTGAATAGTTGTTTCTATTGCTTGGATAAGTCCGATCATTCGGACGGTTGCCGCTGGAATAATTCCCTCTGTTTTGAGGGTAGTTGCCCCCGCCATACGGCTGATTATTGCGTTGGTAATTACCACGTTGATAGCTGCCGTACGGAGGACTCGGCATTCTGTCGGATTCATTACTTTCCGGCTGTTTTTCGTCTTCTTCTTGCATAGGATTATAGTGCAGAAGTGGTGGATAAATCAAGAAATTATATATATACTGTTTTTATGGTTGGTTAGATTTTTAATTTTCCGCCCTGCGCGAACGACTTAATGAATCGTCTGGTCTTCGCCGGAAAAAGATTAAAAACTAATGATCGCAAAAGTTTAAACTTCCAAACAATGGATTCGCTAAACAACATTTCTCTACGTTTTGAGAAATCCGGTAAAATATCAAGCTGTTTTATTTTTTTAACAGCAGAAGTTTCCCAAACACGTTTAATAATACTATTGATAATTGGAAAATAATTATAATATGTTGAGTAAAACCCATCATATTCATCTGACCGTATCGAGCCGTATTGCTCAAACTCCCATGCGTTTTCACCTTTTTTAAGCAGAGAATTGAGCAAACTTTTTTTCCAAAGACATACTACAACCGATGCACGGTAAATCGTACCTTTCGATACAATCCCAACTGTTGAATTGTATCGTAAATCAGGTTTTGTAGAGGGATTGAGACGTACATAGTTTACATCATTCTCTACTGT
The DNA here is from genome assembly GCA_964527785.1 of uncultured Chitinophagaceae bacterium. Classification (GTDB taxonomy): domain Bacteria; phylum Bacteroidota; class Ignavibacteria; order Kapaibacteriales; family UBA961; genus JADJXV01. The sequence goes on along the minus strand of CAZGNO010000093.1, from coordinate 12,540 downwards.
CCAGATAAATATTTCTTCAACTTTTGCCGAATCTACTTTGCTCATTAGCAACAAATCTTCAAGAAAAAGAAATACATATTCTTCTTTTATAAATGCGAGTGCTTTTGCAAGGTTATCCGACCAAGAAATATCATCACCTACATTAATGATTGTAACATTATCAATGACAGGTTGGAGATGATTCGTTAGAAGATAAACGGTATAAGGACAATCTCCCCAAAATCGCCTAAATAACTCAAAAAATGGTTGCCATACATCTGAATAGTTATCACAAGAAACAACAAGGACAGCACATTTTTCAAGTAAACCCCTTCTGCTTTCCGTCTTATTATGCATTACTTCTACGCAGCTCAGGTGATGAATTTCATTACGAATTTACACAATCTCACTGAATCTACAGCCCAATTATATTTTTTTTTTGCAAATTTTTGTCCATTTTCACTCATTTCTGACAGATTCGAGTTATATATTAGTTTAATTGCTCTTGCGATTTTCTCAGGAGTGGAACAATCTGCACTTATTCCCGCACCGGTTTCTTCTATTATACGCTTCATCGGTATAGCTTCCGAAACTATTACCGGCTTGCCACATACCATATAATCGAACAGTTTATTTGCTATTGTAGTATTAATATGTTCATTAGGAATATACGGCAGGATGCCTATATCACATTTACTATACAAATCTGCAATAGATGTAAGCGGGTACTCGCCATGAAGTTCAATCCTATTTGAAACTTTAGAATTAACAGACACCTTCTTTACCTCTTCGAATGTTTCACCTTTTCCATAGAGAGCCAAGTGAATATCAACTAATTCTTTAGCTGCTAACTCAAACCCTTTCGTAAAATTTTCCAACCCCCTATCTAACGTAAAAAAGCCATGATGACCAAAAACTCTTGGGGGGGTAGCACATCCCTTTCTAACAGAAGCAAAAGTTTCTAATTCAGGAGTATTCTGAACCAATTCAATCTTTTCGAGAGGGTAACCATACGTAGAGTTTAATCTTTGAATCTGTTCATCACTGACTACAATAACTCCATCTGCTTCATCTAAAGCCCTTTTTTCCATCACATCAGGTAATCGTAGAGTGTTTACTGCTATCCGTTTAAGAAAATGAGATTGATATTTCTTCCATCCTCTCATAGCACCCGGATAATTTTCTGCCATATCAATTAATGATGGTATGGAATTTCGATGTGCAATTTGGTTAGATGCCCCTGCTAAGAGAATTTCACGGGTAATTATCAAATCCGGCTTATATTCTAACACTTCACGTTCGATAGCTTGTCTCCAAAAAGGATTCATTGAAACTGGTGAACGTTGCCATGATTTAATGTTTTTCCCAAACCTGTGAACAGTGTACCCCTGAAATTCTTCACGTTCCGGCAATTGAGGAGACCAACGCGAAAGGACAGTTACTTGGTGACCATCAGCAACAAGTGCTCGGCAAATTTTTTCGGCACGCACCTCATCCGGAAGCTGTACGCCCAAAACATATAATATTTTTGCCATTCAATATTTCTTTCAAAAGTATTAGCCGATGGTTTCCCATACACCCATTGCTGCAAATTTTTCTCGACGAATACTTACCAGTTTCTGAGGAGGCGTCATCTTAATCTCATTTAACTCTTCAATCAATACTGCTTTGAGAATTTCGCTCATAAGGTCGGGATTCCTGTGAGCACCACCTATCGGTTCTGGAATTATCCTGTCAATAATACCATTTTTCTTCAAATCTTGAGCAGTAAGCTGAAGCGCTTCTGCAGCTTGCTCTTTGTAATCCCAGCTTCTCCATAGAATACTTGAGCACGATTCAGGAGCAATAACAGAATACCAAGAGTTTTCCAGCATTAATATTCTATCGCCTATACCTATTCCTAACGCACCACCAGAGGCGCCTTCACCGATTACAACAATAATTATCGGAACAGGCAGCCGAGACATTTGCAAAAGATTTGCAGCAATTGCTTGTGCCTGTCCCCTGTCTTCCGCTTCAATTCCCGGGTAAGCTCCGGGTGTATCCAATAGGCAAATAATCGGCTTGTTGAATTTTTCGGCAAGATTAAACATCCGGTTTGCCTTTCGGTATCCTTCCGGGTTCGGCATTCCGAAATTTCTATACACATTTGATTTTGTATCCCTTCCTTTTTGGTGTCCAACAACAACAACAGATTCTCCCCCTAGTTGAGCGAGACCGCATACTATTGCCGGGTCATCTCTGAACGAACGGTCGCCGTGAAGTTCTATGAAGCTATTGAATGTAGAGCCAAAATAATCAGAAGAATACGGACGATCCGGGTGTCTTGCAATCTGAACACGTTGCCATCTTGTTAAATTAGTATATATCTCTGCTCGTAATTCATCAACTTTGAGCTGCAATTCTGCAATTTGCGGTTCAATATCCAATGTTCCTGCTAGTGTGCGCATTTCTGCAATCTTCTTTTCAAGCTCAAGAACAGGTTTTTCAAAATCAAGTATAAAATTTGATGCCACTATTTCCGCCAATAAAATTTAAGACATATATCCAAATCAAGTGAGAACGAATAATTCTCAGCATAGTATCGGTTCAATTCCTCTATTGCCTTCATTGAAAGCTGTTCAGGTTCATTTAAATGCGCCAGACTGATAACCCCAATTTTTCCAATAGACATTTTTGGTGCTCCAATGGGATACAATCCGATTAGACTTTTCTTTCCAAGTAATACAGTCCAGATATTTACAAGCATCGAACGAACATTTTTTGCAAACAAAAATACGAGGGGAAGTCCACCTGTCAAAAGAAAAATACTAATAAGAACATCAATGCTTCGCTTTACAATACGATTGCGGAAGGTTTCGATTTGTATTTTAGGCATTAACGGCTTGGTTCCTGTAACATCGGCTATGACCCGTGAAACTACAACACCTTCATAATTTTGTGCAAAGTAAAATCTCACTTTAGGCATTGCATTGGCAGTACTTATCAGTTTTACTTTATCAACTGATGGGTCAGTAATTATTATTTCGCGGATTCTAAACTCACTAATAATTTTCGCAATATACTCAATGTTTCCAATTATTGGCAATCCGGCAAATTCAGAAATCTTGCTAACCGTTTCAGTTGTAATAATTCCGGTGATGCCTACAAATCGTGAATCTGAATTATTCAAACTCTTGATAATGTTTGCAGAATTTTCATTCATACCGATAAGAGCAATCCGCCTGTCAGTATCTTTTCTGAGCAATTTATCGAAAATTAAAAAAACTAAACGAATTGAAGAAGAAGCCAGTAACGTGAATGCAATTGTCATCAACAGTACTCCCCTGCTAAACGCATATTCTTTAAAAAAATATGTGAATGCAGAAAGTATGAAAAATGAAACCATCAAACCGGATATTAGCTTTCTAACCGGTGCCCTTTCTGAATAATAGCCCTCAACCGCTAACATTGACAACAAAAACAACAACGTAATTACAATGAAAACCATTGGGTAGGCAAATGCAGGAAAACCCAAGTAATGATCAAATCGTATGTTCGTAGCAATAAGTAATGCTACATTAATCGCCAAACAATCCCATAATAGAATAATACTAATGCGTTTGTTCTTTGAAAAATATGCAAGAAGAGAGCGCAGCCATATACCTAGTCGAAGTAAGTTCAGAAACAATATTGACTTTCCATAGTGCTTTCGAGCAAAAATTTCCATTGCATTATAGAAGACTTTCACTTCATTCATTGAACTGCGCCGAGTACTTTCACCTTTAAAATGAATTATTGTTGTTTCGTGATAATATGAAATTTTCCAGTCATTGAGCGAAACACGGTAACATAAATCCAAATCTTCGCCGTACATAAAAAAATCCGCATCAAATCCACCGACAGATTGTAAAACATCAGTTCTTGAAAACATGAACGCTCCGATAACCGCATCAACATAGTACGTTTCATCTTCCGAACGAAATGTTTGATTGTACCGAGCAAATAAAGGAGACTTCGGGAACAATCGTTGCAAACCGAATAGCTTGCAAAATGATGCCCAAGGCGTAGGAAATCCACGCCTACATGCTGCTTGAAAAGAACCGTCTCCATTCAAAACCTTACATCCGGCAATACCAACTTCGTGATGATGTTCCATGTAGTCCACCATCATAGTAAGTGTGTCATCCGAAAGTATTGTGTCTGGGTTAAGCAATAGTGTGTACTTCCCCGCTGCTTTCATAATTCCAACATTATTTCCACGTCCAAAGCCAATATTTTCCTTTATTTCGATAAATTCAACTAATGGGAAAATCGGCGCTAAATATTCCAATGAACCATCAGAAGAACAGTTATCCACTACAATCACTTCTACATCAATTTTTAAGGCAGCACGCTCAATCGAATGGAGGCATTGTAACAAAAAATCCTTCACATTGTAGTTAACAATGATGATAGTAAGCTGCGGCTTCGTATTTTTGCCGGATACAATCATAGTTTGAGTAGTACTTTATTAAATTCAGGTTATCAAAAATGTTAGGGATTTCCCGGCAAAATTACCGTAATAAACCCGAACTGCCAACAGAATCAAAATACAACTGATCAATAACTGCGTGAAAAAACTTATTCTTTTCGATATAGACGGTACACTGATTTTGATGAAACGCACTGCTCAGCGCGCAATTATGGAGTATGCTTGCAATTATGCCTTGGGATATTCTGTTCCAACATCTGCTATACCACCACTTTCGGGTAAAACAGACCGTCAGATTATCGAAGAAATACTTGTAAACATAGGTGCTTCATCTGAAAACAATGAACAAATCGTTTCAAATTTTCTGGAAGGACTGCGTATAGCCACCCCTATACACAGTACCCCTGCTACAATAACTATGCTTGATGGAGTCCGTGAATTGATTGAATTTCTCCATATACACCAGGATATAACACTCGGATTACTTACAGGCAACAATCGGGAATGTGCTTATTTCAAACTTATGCCCATTGATTTAGATAAATATTTTACATTCGGTGCTTTTGGATGTGATCATCACGACAGACGTAAACTTCCTCCAATTGCAATTCAACGTGGTAATCTACTTGTTCCGAACCGACCTTTTTCCAATAGTACCACCCTTATTATCGGTGATGCACCCGGTGATATTTCTTGTGCAAAGGCAAATAGTATTCCTGTACTGGCAGTTGCCACCGGACTTTTTACCGAACAAGAGTTATCACAAAACGGTGCAGATGCAGTCATCAATAATTTTAGTGATGTTGACGCTACAATATCATCTATCAAGAAATTACTCTTACTATAAACCAATTACATTCACCATAATACACAGAGAGAAACATCAGTGGGAATAACTATTGCACTTGATGGACCTGCGGGTTCTGGAAAATCAACGACTGCTCGCATGGTAGCCGAACAGCTTGGGTATATTTATATTGATACGGGAGCAATGTATCGAGCAGTTACTCTTGCTGCTCTTCGGCGTGGTATTGAACTTACAAACCTTTCCCTTCAAGTATTAGTTCAAACAATATATATTCAATTAGAACAATCCCAGACAGGGCAAAGGACATTATTGGACGGAGAGGACGTAAGTCGAGAGATTCGTATGCCTGAAGTTACTCGCCTCGTCAGTAAAGTTAGTGCTGTTCCGGCAGTTCGTGAAGCTATGGTAAAAGAACAAAGGCGAATCGGTAAAAATGGAGGAGTTGTAATGGATGGTCGTGACATAGGAACTGTTGTCTTTCCTGAAGCCGAACTAAAAGTATTTATGACTGCCTCAATTGAAGAGCGAGCACAACGCAGAACCAATGAATTACTCACAAAAGGTATCAAAGCTGTGCCGGAAGAAATAGCGCAAGAACTTCTCAAACGAGACGAGCTGGACAGCGGTCGTGAAGTGTCCCCTCTTGTTCAAGCAGCAGATGCACGACTTCTGGATACTTCCTCCCTTTCCATGGAAGAGCAAGCTAATATTATCACCGGGTGGGCGAAAGAAATTATCTATAGTAAACTTATCGATTAATACATATTGGAAGGAACAACTCTAATTTTCACAATAGGGATTTAAATAATGCAATGAAATTATTTATCAAAATTTCACTATGGATTTTGATTGCACTTTTACCAACCGTTGGCATCGTTCTTCTACTCACTGATTACGACACCTTTTGCCACGTGGTAGTGACAATTACCGGAACCGCACATAAAGAGAAACAGTTTAAGGAGATATTCTTACCTCCTCAGAAATTCATTGACTATAGGTATTGTTTTACTGTTTTCTCATTGTTATTTGAACCGGCTCTTTTTTTCATGCTTAAAAGAACAGATCAGTTGAGTAACAATTTAAAAATAATTGGTTCAGCCATCAAGTATGCTCTTAGTGGTTTATACAATTTTTATAAAGATTTGCCCATTACCGAAAAGAGCGTACTTGGTGGTATTATCTTTATGGGTTGGTTATCAACTCTATATTATACCTTTACTTCACCCGTTGCTGTTGACGAAGCGTTAACGTACTTATATTGTACTCGCTATTCAGCACTTGTATCAAGTACTTATTATTCTTTACCTAATAATCATATCTTTTTTTCAATTCTTACAAACGTTACTTCGATTCTGCCATTCTCGACATTGATAAATCTACGTATTTCGAATATTTTCATTGTCTTATTCACTAATTTCTTATTTTTCAAGTATGCTTCGAAGTTCTTTTCTAATGGAATATCATTAATTTGCCTTTCACTATTTACATTCTCGTTCATGAATTTTCTCTATTCATTTCAAGCGCGGGGATATGAACTAGTTTTAGCGACGGCTTTGATTGTACTATACTCTGTCACTAAAATTACTGAGAATGGAATTCAGTCTAGAAAATATTTTGTATATTACTCGATAGCATCAATCATCGGCTTTTATACAGTTCCGTCGTTTCTTTATGTTTTTACGGCTATAACATTGTTTGGATATTTCTCTCTCTTATGGAATAAACGATATTTTTTTACAAAACAGCTTTTTATTTCCAATTTCATCATCGGATGTGGTGTCTTACTGTTATATACTCCAGTAATAGTTATAAACGGTCTGAAATCCATCACAGCAAATCCATATACCAAACCAATTTCAAGACATTCCGTTTTGGATAAAATTATTCCTCATTTTGAGGAAATAGGAAGTTGGACTTTTGGTATTGAAAATGGTTCGATTTCGCTGATATTGATGGTACTATCAGTTTTAGTGCTATTTATGAGTGGATTAAAAGATGCTAATTCTTCAAAAATCAGATTACTTACTGCAGTTTTATTATCTGCGCCTATTTTAGTATTATTACATAGTGTTATTGCTTTCCCAAGAACTTGGATTTTTCTTTCAATTCCAATATTCATATCATTAGGTATTGTTCTAAACTATTTTTCCCTTAGTTTTAATAAACCAAAAGTATATATTCCGATAGTCACTGCCATTATTATCGTCCAACTATGGTCTTTCGGGCAGTTTCACAGAAAAATATTCGAATTTGATTATAGCATGGAAGAAGCAGTCTCTAAGGTTGATATTTCTAATACGACAACAATAGGATACGAAGATATTAACTGTGCAGATATACTTAAATATACAGTAGTGACGAGCAAACGAAATAAAATGAATATTGATCTTCTGAATTCTGATAGTGCAAATTGCTATAACGCCGATATAATAGTATTATCTCACGGTATGCCTGACTTTATATCGTTGATGCCTGATAAATATACAATCGTATCAACTTCAAACAACAAGAGCGGGATACTGCTTCTCAAAAAAAAAATATAAAACTTTACCTGTCTTGTGATTGCATAAGTATTCAAATCAATATACAATTATTTCATAAACAATGAGTTATACTCGTCTTTAATGTTTTATTTATGGTTCGATTTAACAACCCTGTCAAAAATATCGGTTATTTATTTTATCGTTGGATTGTAGTGTTTTTCGATCCGATTAAGTTTGTTCGTGCGTTCCCAAACATGATTAGCTTTCTACTGGATTGGTTGCGGTACAAACTACTCCCAGGTGCTGAAAAAACAAGAATTATTGACACTTTTCCGAATATTCATGATAAAACCTCGACTACGCCATTCTTGCGACATTACTTTTATCAAGATATATGGGCATTTAGAAATATTGTAAACTCTAAAACAACAGAACATATTGATGTTGCTTCACGTATTGATTTTGTAGGGATGCTGACTGCTGTTACTCACGTTACTTTTATTGATATTCGTCCTTTGCTTGCTGATTTAACTAATTTTGATTCAAAAGCAGGAAGTATTCTTGCAATGCCATTCAAGGAGAATTCTGTAATTTCTCTGTCTTGTCTGCACGTTGCTGAACATATAGGTTTAGGTCGTTATGGTGACCCGCTTGATCCTGAGGGAACAAAAAAAGCGTGCAAAGAACTGGCTAGGGTTTTAGCTAAGGGAGGCAGCTTATACTTCTCATTACCTGTCGGGAAGCCGCGTTTATGCTTTAACGCACATCGCATACATTCTCCGCAGCAAATATTGGAATATTTTTCAGATTTAAAACTAGTTAAACTTTCCGGTATTGACGATGACAATCGTTATTTTCCTGATATTGACAGAAGCATATTAGACAATTCTAATTACGCGTGCGGATTATTTCATTTTACGAAGGAATAAAATGCAGGAAACTGTCGCCGTAGTAATTGTTACCTATAATCGCCTGCATTTACTTAAAGAAACGCTCGCAGCTGTTAAATCTCAAAAGCGGTCGCCAAATGAAATTATTGTTATAAATAATTCAAGTACAGACGGAACTCTAGATTGGCTGAACTTAGAGCAAAATATTACGGTTATTACTCAAGAGAATCTGGGCGGAGCAGGTGGGTTTGCCAGAGGTTTCGATTATGCAGTTAAAAAAGGATATGATTGGGTTTGGTGTATGGATGATGATGTTGTTCCAATGGGTGATTGCCTCGAACAATTATTAAATTTTGACTCTGACTCACATATTCGTGCTCCTTTCAGATTTGAGAAAGGAAATTCAGCATTACCTCAAGATACACTGCAATTTAATTTTAGCAACCCCTTTAAGAGTTTGTGGAAGAGAATGTTCACACCGAAGGATATTGAAACCGGGCTTTCAATTCCAGCAGAAGGACTTACCTTCGAGGGACCGCTCATTCATCGTAACGTTATCAAGCAAATCGGACTGCCCGATGCTAGTTTGTTTATCTTTGCAGATGATTCAGATTTTTTTATTCGTGCTTTCAGGAAAGGTTTTACTTCCATTATTATCTTTTCTGCCAGAATGGAACGGAAGATTCACTATTCAGAGAGAAAATCAGCAGCCTGGAAGCAGTATTATGAGCTTCGTAATATTATAGTGCTTGATATGCGGTTCGGGAATTTGGCAGTAAAGCTCATTCGCCCAATATACTACTGTTTGAAAATGTTAATTTCTGCTTCAAATAATGCTGAGCGTCAACACATACTAAAAGGTTTCATGCATGGCATTTTTCAAAAAACAGGTAAACTTTAACGAACTTAAAGCACGGCTTCAAGGTGGAAATTTGCGTCAAATTACCGACAACTTCCTCTCGCTTTCTACTGTTCAATTACTAGGGTATATATTTCCACTTATCATACTCCCCTATTTAGTGCGCACAATTGGAACTGAAAAATTTGGACTTACAGAAACAGCAGCGTCTTTCCTCGGAATTTTCTTAATGCTCACTAATTATGGGTTTCCCTATTCTGCATCACGACAAATATCTATTGCACGCGATAACCGTAAGGCAGTTTCGGAAATATTTAGTGCAGTTTTAACACTTAAAATACTATTCACCGGTATTAGTTTTTTTATTTTACTATTATTAACACAGTATGTAACGCTATTCAACAACGAACAAACTCTCTTTTTGTGGAGCTTCGGGGCAATAGTAGGTGATGTTCTCTTTCCGATTTGGCTGTTTCAAGGATTAGAGCAAATGCGTTATATTTCTGTATTAAACTTGACAGCACGTGGCGTGATTTTGGGCTTGACAATTTGGTTCGTGCGGTCACCCGAAGATTACATCTTAGTACCTTTAGTTAATTCAATCGGTCAAATTTTCATTGGAATTGCAAGTATTTATATTGCACATAAAAAATTAGATGTCCGTTTTACGATACCGGCAATGCCTCAACTTCAATTTCAGCTTCGAGAGGGATGGAATACATTTGTTTCAGGTGCTGCAATTAACTTCTACACGCAAGCAAGAGTATTTATTTTCAGCTTGTTTGCCTCTAAAACTTTAGTCGGATATTATTCACTTGCCCAGAGAGTAGCCGGAATGTTTCAAGTGTACCCTATTGCTACATTATTGAATGCTACGCTGCCTCGACTTAACCATCTTTACTCGACAAACAAACAAAAAAGTATTCAATTGTTGAGAACTATGCAGCGTTATTCGAGTTATTACACACTCGTTGCTGCGCCTCTTTGTTTTATATTTGCTGAGGAGCTCTTACGATTAATTACCCATGAATCAATTCCTGAGAGCATTGCAACTTTTCGTATCCTCATTTTTTCTGCTTCAATTGTAAATATGAATGTCTTTCGAGTGCATTACTTTATAATTTCAGGTAATTTTTCACTCTTCTCACGTCTTCATACTATTGCAAGTTTTTTAGGAATCATCCTTATGATTATTCTTACTAATCTCTATATCCATATTGGTATGGCAATCTCAATAACACTCATAGAATTAGGAATTTTTATAACAACGTATATTATGACTCGATCATATTTTATCAATGACCTCGAATAATCAACTGATGTCTACTTACAATATTCATAAAATTTTCCCTGATTCGATCATTCCGAAACCGCTATCTATTTGGTCAGCAGGTGTTTTTTTAAGTATATATGTTGCAATAACTTCTGTTGCTCTTATTTATGGAATGGATTTATTTTTGTGGGTAATTGTTGGTGCTGTAACCGCGATCGGAATATACTGTGTTTCGCCAAAACTTTGGATTTATACAGTTTTGCTTTCAAGCTACTTCTTTTACTCAAAAGGTGGGGCTATAGGAGATGAATCCTCTTCGCAAGCAATAATTTTTGCAATGATTTACCACACTTCACTTGCGTTTTGGATGTTCAGTCATATTTTACTTAAAAAACAACGACTTATCCGTCACTGGATAGACCTTGCGTTTTTAATTTACCTTGGATTTGCTGCATTGAATTGCTTTGTTGCTTTGGCAAACGGAGTAGAATTTATGGTATGGCTGAAGGGATGGCAACTGTTTCTAATTATACTTTATTATTTCCCAATCAGAGAACTTTTTACAGATAAGAAGTCAATACATTTTTTATTATTCGTTTGTTCAATTGTACTGGCAGTGCAAGGTATATGGAATATATACCAATACAAAATGGCTCTTACAAATTTCAAATTTGCTACACAATTATTTTATGCAGGTATTCGGCAAGGAGCGGCTATCTTTGCTGTGGCAAGTGTTGTTTCACTGGCTGGAGTACTGTACACCAGAAACTTATATTGGAAGATACTTCTTCTTGGATTACACGTCCTTTTCTTTACAGTTTTAATTGTTTCCCTTGCACGGGCAGCATGGGTCGGATATGCAGTAGGAATATTGCTTATCGGTGTGTTTGCTCGTGGAAAATATAGAAAAAATTTTATTGTTGGCGCGTCGTCAACCATGACGATTATCGTTGTTGTCGGCTTACTTTTTTTTGGACGATATGCTGATATAGCTTGGAATGTAGTGAGCGCACGATTTAGCTCAAGTGCCAGTTTTTCTTCAGATCCATCGTATCTAAGCCGTACCTACGAAAATGAATCGCTTATCAAAGGAATTGAAGAATACCCGATTGGTGGAATGGGTCTGCAAAAAGAACACAATCGGTACGATGCAATTACACGAATGACAATTACAAATACATACGCACATAACAACTATCTTGGTATGATGCAAAAACTGGGAATACCACTTGCTCTTCTGTATTTTTTTGTTATTGGAGGGATTGCATATAGAAGTTTATTGCTTTCTAGGCAATTAAATGATCCCTTCTATGTTTTCTTAGCAACTAGTTCCTATGCAGGATTATGCTCATTGGCAGTTATCAATTTCGTCGGCAGTATTTTTGATTTGAGAGAAGGTATGTTTTTGCTGGTAATGCTTTTTTCCTTTTCATTCTTGGCTGAACATGGACTTAAAAAACAGAATATAGTTTTGGATAAACAAGTTGTGTAGTTTTGCTATATATCCAATGTTATAAAAACCAGTCATGAATAGTAAGCACATACAAGAACGATATTGTCATTCGAAAAGGTAAGTACCTGACTTATCAACGAATTCATGATGACCAATCATGGTATATCACTCTGAGTTTCAGATAATTGAATACACCCTTAAACATATACCATAAAAACAGTGCTTCGGACGTATTCAATACGCCCCTACATTTCAACGTTATCTCTTTTTTAACAAGATTTACGTTAATTATACGGATATAATTTAAGAAGTATTATATTTGCATATATTAATTACATTGAG
>CAZGNO010000092.1:0-14964 GCA_964527785.1 uncultured Chitinophagaceae bacterium | reverse complement strand
AATCCATCCAATGGGGCTACCGTATGACGCTTACTTTCGCGTTCGCCTCCGGCACTGTAGCGATACTCCCACTGCCACTGCGGGGCAAGTGTACTATCAATTCGACAATCTAGTGCTGCTCCGCCCCATGAACTGTTACCAAACGTTTTTAACAGTCCATTATAGCTATATTTAAAAATATCCCGCTGAACTTGGGAGTAGCCATATCCTAAATCCGAACGGTTCTCGCGAACACGTAATGCACCGTCGCCAGTATATTTTAAAAAACGCTCAAAATGTGTCCGGTTATTTCAGGTCAATTCACTTAAAATGTGTCCGGTTATTTCAGGACAATTCAGAGTTAAGATTCCTAATGTATCTATCTTTTTTCTTGCAAAAGTATCACCATGATAAATAATAAATGATTCTGTATTAGCGGGAATATTGGTTTGCAGCCAACTTATTCCAAAATTCCCTGGCTCTTCTTGACCAAAATGCTTTTTATAATCAATTCCAATCCACCATCCTTCATCATTTTTAGAATAATCATTACCATAATCTTCAACATCTTTTTCATCAATAGATAAACAAATATTAAATAAAGAAGGTTTCATAAAATTAACCTTGTTACTAAAATTAGTATATGTCCAACCTTTTTCAACCCAAGCTTCATTAATATGCAAAGTTCTCCCATTACGTAATTGAATGGGATTATCTTGAACTCTATACTCAAATAAAAATACTCCAAATTTTTTCGATTGCTCAATATTAGCTGTTGCACCGCCGGCACCTTCAAGTGGAGGATTATAATACCGAAGTGGAGTAAGAAAAAATACTCCTATAAGTATCATTAATATTACTAATACTATTTTCCATTTCTTTTTCATTTTTTTATCAGAGTTAAGATTCCTAAAGTATCTATCTTCTTTTTCGCAAAAATATCACCATGATAAATAACAAATGATTCAATATCAGAAGGGATATTAATCTGTTTCCAAGCCATTCCAAAATTCCCTGGTTCTTCTTGAGCGTAACGCTTTTTATAATCTGTTCCAATCCACCAACCTTCATTTTGTTTTGAATAATCGTTACCATAATCTTCTACATCTTCTTCTTGAATGGATAAGCAGATATTAAATAAAGGTAATTCTGGTCTTCCATTTAAAACAACCTTATTGCTAAATTTAGTATATACCCACGATTTTTCAGCCCAAGCCTCTTTAATATGCAATTTTCTACCATTTCGTAATTGAATAGGATTGTTCTGTACGCCATACTCAAATAAAAACACTCCAAATTCTTTTGATTGCTGAATGTCATCCGATGCACCGCCTGAACCTTCAAGTGGTGGGTTGTAATATCGTAGTGGCGTAAGAAAAAAAACACCAATGAGTATTACAAGTAACACTAAAATTATTTTCCATTTCTTTTTCATTTTTTATTTCTCCTTTTTTTGATTTCTAACATCATCTACACGTTTACTTGATATAGCTCGTTTATCGACATTCTTCGCATTATTTTTCTTTTGAATATCTTTATATCGTTGGTTCGGGGAATCTGCAAGACTTACGTCCCCAGTTTTTCCATTATAAATATTTGTTGTCCCTGGATTCTTGCCCGCCGCTTTTAAAGCTTTGGAGGCAACATCTGTACAACTGGCTCCTACTAATAGGTATGGGGCTTTTACTTCTGCGCTTGCTGCTTTTTTTGCAGCAGCATCTTGTTGTACTGTCGTGGGTATTATTATTGCATTATCATATCGTCCTTGCAATTTATCTACCTCCGCATTTTTCTGGAAATCAGACAATGTTGGGAAAGTCATTTCCCCTGCTTGACCACCCTCAGATTTACCAATTACCCCGAATTCACCACCATTTTTTGAATACAATTGCCACCCTCCGTCATCTCCACCAATCAACACTGCTTGATGTCCTGCACGGCTAGCACCTTCCCAATCTTGTAGAACTACTATACTATCTCCACCCCTATCGAGAGCAATAAGAGGATTATTACCTGCATATTGATATGGGGTCATGCTTCTATATTTTTCCCATAATGGATCAATTTGGTCAAATCGTCCTATTCTTGGATTCATTTGGCGCAAACCTAAATTTTCATCTCCTGATTCTTCGTCCTTTTCTCTATCTATAAATGACTTACGACTGTTTAAACCCGTCTTGGCAATTGGGTCTCCAAATGGCTCAAAATCATATTGACTGATAACTTTACCAGTATCATTCAATACAACTCTCGTACTACCCAAATGATCTACTATCTTATACTCAGCTTTTCCATTAGGGCGGGTAGTAATAAGAGCGGAAGCTCCATTACCATACGTCAAATACTCAGTAGGATAGAAATGCACACGATGCCCCGTATTCATACAAACATCAGCAACATCCGTTTCACGTCCGTTATACACGGCGAGTTGCTGTTTGTTCCCACCTAGCAGGTAGTAAGTCCATAAATGATTAGTATTTACTAATCCATCCAATGGGGCTACCGTATGACGCTTACTTTCGCGCTCTCCTCCGGCACTATAGCGATACTGCCACTCCCATTCCAATGGAAGGGTCGTATCACGGGAACAATCCAGTGTCTCTGCACTCCAGCTACCACTGTTAAATGATTTGAGTAAGCCGTTGTAGCTATATTTGAATAGTTCACGGGTATGCCGTTGGTACGCCAAACTAATTACTTGTTCGCCACTGCGAACACTCAGCGCGCCGTCACCTGTATATTGGTATTTCGTTGTTACAGATGTAAACGGATTAATTACTTGCGTCAGTTGGTTGTTTCCGTTACCATACGTATAGCTATTAGTATGATGCGGTGCATCACTGCCTATAAATACTGCTTGTGATTTTCTATTACCTACACTGTCATAGACAAACTCTTCTCCGGCTGACCAAAGGAGTGTTTTCCATAATCGCAATCGGTTTATATAATCGTAGGTATACTCGAAATTTATCGGAGCAATACCGTGCTGTGCGGATATTTGCTTTACTATATTGCCTGAATTATCAAATTCCAGTTTCTGGCTAAACAATGTATCTGTTCCCTTCACTGCATTCATTGAATCCAGCCACTTACGCCCGTTGTAGTTGTAGTTCTGCACGATGTTCGCTTTTGTATAAATCGTACTGTCCACCAAGCCACGTTTGTCATAACGGTACACTATCCTAAGTGTGGTGTCATGTTTCATAAGCGGAGACGGATACTTAGGGCTTGTCAATCCCAACCCGCTGCTTGTGCCACCAAGCATAGTCCATACAGAATCAATCCGACCGTTCCAGTCGTAGCCGTACCATGTCGTGTGCTGGCGCATCCCGTCGGCAGTGGTTAGCTTTATTACTTGATTTGCTGAATTATAACTATAATAGACGGCATCAAACCCAATATTTCCCGTAAATCGCAGCAGTGCCTCAACCCGCCCGCGCTCGTCATAGCTCATCGTTACATAGTGGAACGGCTCATTCGCTCGGTCACGATAGGCAACCGCTACTTCATGTCCTTTCATGTTCCGCACTTTGTACGTAGGACATAGGGAATCCCACACGTTCGTGAGTCCTGATGGTGTGTAGTGTCCCCATATCGCGCCTGAACGCCGGGGTACTGTATCATAATGAATGACAATTCGAACATTCTGCGGCTTCGTTGCGACATTCTCAAAATTCGTGCTGTCGCTGGCTAGTAATGTATCTGCACCCACTGTTCCTAGTGCCTGCTTGAACGTTGAACCCGAATAACTGTACTCTTCTTCCGTATAGGCAGCACCGGGAATACACAGCGAACTTGTTGCATTTGCCGAAAGATACGGAACGCTCAAAAGGCACGTATCCCACAATGTTTTGTTTGCCGTAAGAATGGCTGAGTTACCGCTATCGTGGAGCTTGTTCGGGTCAAGTACGTCCGACCAACGGTGCAGGTTTGGCAGTGTATCGTGAGTGATACTTCCTAAACGTGCCTCGCCAACTACCGTAATTCTATTCATATCATCATATTGATGGAACGTCAATTTACCCAACGAATCCTGCTCGTTCGTTTGCGTAAAGCGGACATTGCCGACGGCATCGTAGCTATAGGACAATATCCCCAAATCCGGCTGCTTCTTATATTTCACTCGTCCGAAATCGTCATAGTAATAGTTCGTTATTTGTCCTTGGGGGTTCTGTACCTTGGTCAAGCGTCCTAAAATATCATAGTCATAACGGGTAATGTAGTGAAAGTGTCCTGCATATACCGACCCTGAATCCGCCACCTCACGCCGCAAACGACCGAAAGCGTCACTATATTGGGTGAAGATAACGTCATTTTCATTTTTCACCGATTTCATCGAGCAAAAACCGTAGAAGTCTTGGTCGAGTGGGGCTATACCGAATTTTAGTGGTGAGCCGATGTCGTAGATAGTTGTTACCTTGCTGTTTGTATCTCCAGTTGTATTGACGTTATCAGGGTTGTTTACTTGGGTTACTCTTCCTAAATCGTCGTATATTATTCGTGAGATGTAGCCGAGTTGGTCGGCTGTTTCGATGGGTTTGCCGAAACCGTTGTTTGTAAAGCTTATGGTTTCTTTAATGTCGTTGGAGGGGTTGCCGCGATAGAGTGAGGTTTGCGTAAGGGCATTGTCCCCACGAAAGGAATTGGTTACAAGCGATACACGTTTATTATCCGATGCCGTCGAGTCTGCTGCCATTTTATTGGAGGTGTGGAGGGTATCATCCACCTTTGAATAAATCTGCGTTCCGTGTTTGCCATACGTATCGTCATACGTATATCTAAGGGTATAATCGGTAAGGTCTATATCATTCTTGAATGTTCCGTACAGCTTTATTTGCGGCATCACGTCATCGCCGTCATTATGGAAATTTGCTGCAAGATACGGGGTGGACGCTTGCAGACTTACATTTAAACCTGCGCCGGCAACAATTCCCGCAAGCATTGTAGCATTAAGTTTAATACGGATTGCAGTGGCACTCCGGTCAACCAGACCCGTATCAGCTAGCATTGCACTGGAAGTGTCGGTAAAAGCACTGTCGCAACTAAAAAAAACTGATTTTACAACTACTTGAGTATCTGTTGCGGGAGGTCCGACGGTAACCTTACGTCCGTCAATAAACAAGGTAAAGCACGGGTCAACAATCTTAGGGGATATAAACAGAACTGCACTGTCCAATGTTTCGATATTAAGGTTATTAAACGTAAATGGAATAAAGCCATAGTAGTTCGTATCCCAAACGTCTATGCCGCCTACCGGTATCCAATGGCATGAGTCAGTAAGCGGTTGTGCCGCTTTGCTGCTGCTCTCTTCCCCACCTCCACCTATAGGATAAAACAGTTCGGAATAAATTTTTGTATAATCGTAAAACTTCTCGATTGCTGTCCGGTATTCTATACTATCGGTACACAACCCGTACAGTCGTACATTTTCCTGCTGGTATTGCTTCCGTTCCATCACCGTATAGCCGTGCTCCCGTATAGTCTTCACAGTTTTGTCAAGCTCTACCAAACGGCTTGAAGAATTAAAATCATAGGGATACGAAAGTCGCAGCAGCCGTCCGATGTTATCGTAACGGGCAGCAGTAAGCCAGCCATTAGGGTCTATTACACCTGTGTGAAGACCATAGTAGGTGCGTTCGTACAGTGTAGGTAGAAACATCGTATCAATTCCACTGTGTCCCGGAAGATAGCGTCGTATTCTTTTGGTTTCTGCAAGCGGCTCATGCCACCAGTAAAGATGCTCACCGCTTGCTAAGGAAATTAGAGTATCCGTATTATCGTTCCGACGTGTTTTCCCGAGCGGACTGATGTGTGAGCCGTCGAAGGTGCAGCCCCATGAATTAGGAACCTCAACGTAACTATACCGCATATCCGTCCGAGCTCCAAAAGTATTTGTTACTGTTACAGGGGCTTGGATTCCGGGTACGTAGCTGCCGTCCGTGTACGCAATTTTTGAGCTTATGTAATTCTTACCGCCAAGCCCGAATACAGTATCCTCCATCACTTTTACGCGGTCAATGAAATTATAAGGGTTGGTATTCAGAATTGAAGCAAATTTCTTGGCTGACCCTTGGAGGATTTTACCTTTGTTTGTAGGATATGCAGCACTGTCTCCATCGGTAATGTACGCTGCTTTCTCCATATAACTGTTGGGAAAGTATGAATAGACCGTATCAATTGTGCCGTTCCCTACGATGACGCGGGGATCTCCGTCAGTAAGACAATCTTCCCATGATTTTGTGAATGACGGGTCTGTTTCTTTCAAATGATAATAATTAGCTATACTCTGATATTTGTCCCAACTATGTTGATAATAGCATACTTGGGCAGAATCAGGGAATGCCTGGTAGTCTGTGAGTTTCCGGTAGAGTAAGGTGGTAATTGTGTCGGGTCGCCACACATTTTCATACTGTCGCATCACACCAAAGCCGTAATATATCTTTCCGGTCATGGTTTTGTAACGTACAGTAGTATCAACAATATACTCGAAAGTTGAGTATGCCCGTCGAACATTATCAGTCAGAGTATAATCGGTTACGGTTCTCGTTACGGGCAAACGGAGATTAACAACGGTATCGGAAGGACTTTTCATCCACGCATATGAGGTCTCCGTTTTTGTTTTCAGCGAATCGGTTCCTTCGATGGATTCCGTCAGGTCTGTATGCCCAAGTCCGGGAATATGTGTAAAGAGCTGAGATGCGAAAACCTGCCGCTCGTATGTGAGAGCTGCAAGTGTCTTCTTTTGAGTGACATTATCTTTTGTAGTTAATACCGATTGCCAGTTATGTACTTCGGAAGTGCCTGTCGTGTCAAGTCCGTAATACGTAAATTCTCTGGTTATCAGAGAATCATTGTTATAATTCAGCTTGGCAATTTTTTTGGCTACATCGGAGAGGCGACATAAGTCGCTAGCTCCAACACCATCCTGATCAATAAAGGTTGAATCATCACGGTAATATGAAATTTTAGAATAGACAAGGGGCTCATTGTATTGAGTCATCCGTTTGGTTTTCGTAACTACTACAGGGTTGTAGTCGGTATAGTTATGGTCACAAACATCGGTGGTATAAAATCGGTAAGGCCATTTATAGTCAATAAGGGTACGGGTTCTTATGCCATAATTGAACGATACTTGCCTTCCGGCAGGGTCAACTATTCGTTTTATCATCGGCAAACTTGTCGGTTCCCATGCTGCCCCGAGTATAGTCCCGAAAGTATTATCGCTTAGCGGGCTTCTGAGCAGAGTGTCGAGATAAATGTCGGTGGTTTTTCCGAAGGACTCAATTCTCGCCATATATGCGCCAAAGCTAAAGTGATGTCCGTAAAAATCAGATAATTGCTTCCGTCCTTTTTGGATGTCAGGTAATCCGCCTGTATAATTATCTCTATATCCAACTTCCAAGAGTGAACGTTTCTCGCTTCGTATTTCATCCAAATAGAAAACCGTAGGACTTGTATAGATTTCACCTGCCCAAGCTGCACCGGATGTTCCCAGATAAAATTGCGATCCGTATGGAGCAACATCTTCTCGAAATATATATTCCAATCCATCACCCGGATAATAATGAACTAATCGCGGCATTTGAATAGGGTCAGTTACATTCAAACCGTTAATACTTGCCAGGAGAGATGCAGGTCGGTTTTCCTTAAACTCAACAATAGCATATCCTTTGGTATTTGTTCCCTTCTCGAAATATGTACCTGAATAGAGTGCAGCTGTTGTTATTGGTGGGCTTGAGATGCTGTCTGAGCGATTGCAGAGCTCCAAGACACTACCGTCTGAACGTAATAAGCGAATAACATCTATCCGATTTTGCGGAATATCGCCTATCTGGGCAAAATTGCGCATACGATTGCAATGGTCGTATCCGTCAACAAGCCATACATCTGGTATATATTTATAGCCGGATGGCGTTGAACCGTGAGAATAATCAATAATAGCTTTTGCATTACATACCGGCTCGGTATTTTGTGAAATTGTTTGGACAGCAAAACCATTCAAGCCGATAATCCAAAGAGGTTTGTTTTGGTTTATTTTCGACCATCCTGCATTTTCACATCCCGTTGATGCGTAGTAGCCCTTGTATGATTGGAACGCTGTAAATCCTACTGAACCACAATAATTCAGTGATACATTCATCGGGTAACCATGGAGATTGAACGATGAAACAGGGTAATTATAGTTCACATTGCCGTTGCTGTTATTGAGTACTAAACTACCATCTACACTAAGGGCTTTACCTTTCATAAATCCACGCTCATCATAAAGCTCGGATGCCTTTTGCAGATTGAAGGATTCCGTTGAAAACTGTGCTTTTGTACTTTGTGTGAAGAAGAATAGTTGAAATAATGACAGAGCCATTGTGCATATTCTACAGAACTGATTGATGAGTATTGTTTTCATTAATTTTTCAGTATTAATTAGTGAATAATAAGTACAGGATACGAACCGACTGCTCCCTTTTGTGAACTTACAGTGAGGACATAATATCCTGTTGAAAGGGTAGAAACATCCATTGAGAAAACTATATCTTCACCTGATGATGAAACTAATTGCTGGGTGCAGACCAGCAATCCGGCTTCTGTAAGGATTCTTATATTATATGTACCTTTTTCCAACTTATGACCAATAATTGTCGTTACATTAACTGATGGGTTTGGGTATATTTTGAACTCCGGTTTTTGTGATGGTTCAGGGTTCAAACCTACTAATATTTCTTGTATCGTTGAATCATTGTGCTCGCTCGTATCAACTATAACAGGAAGTACTACAGGTGTAATGAAATAACTCATTCGTCCTGAAAAGTCACGTCTGGACGGTGAAGTAAAATGCTGCTGTTTTTTTAGTTTCATAGCTGTAATCGGTGAAAGTTGCATACTATCAATTGTGTAGAACGGTAATGTTTGCAGAGTATCCAATCCCTTTCGTCCAAATACAGTAAAGGAAGCCGTTGTATCCCTTTTAGAAGAACTTGTATCGGTTTTTCCCCACAACATTGATACTATATCATAAATGTTATCACAGGTATTGAGTTTCATAAACGACACTGAACCACCTAAACTAATAAATGCCGGATATTGAATGCTACTGTACGCTACTTTATGTGAATCTGCGATTATCCCTCCTACAGTATCCTTACAAGTTGTATCATTTACAATACGTGACTTTCCCCACAAAATATATTTTGGAAGCATTGGCGCTCCACGCCAAGCAATTTTTGCACTCTTGGCTACTGGTGCAATGACTGTATCTTCATAACAATCGGTATTGAGTTTACCTATAAATAGGATTTTATAAACAGTATCACTACTTCGTACAAAACTTGGATGGAAAGTCTCAATTTCCACAGCACCCGCAGTCGTAGTACCTGCTATACTGATGATAAGTAAGCCGAAAAGAGAAGCAAGCATTATTGTTATATAATTGTTTTTCATTGTGATTATTCCTTTTGTTACTAATAGTTGTGGTAAATAGTTATTCTTATTTCCATGCGTCTAGCGGGTCTCTGCCACAGCTATGAATACATTGCATCGGAGGGATTGGTGTAGGGCAATTTGATGTGTCTTTCATCGGTATATAGGTTATTATTCTACCACAGCCAGTTGCTGTTGCTTTAAAATATGTTTCACAGCATTCTGCACTTGGACAACTTGTATAGTTATCAGTTGCGACTGAATCAACCAATATCGGATTTTTCTGCCAACAGGTAGGGCGGCGAATTCGCCAATATGCAGGTACATCATTAGAATCATACGGAGGCAGAGGTGCGGTTCCTTCATGCAGCATACCGGAAAGAGCGCGATCAATTTTAGTATAATCAGATAGACTGCTGCAATTAGAGCCGCTCATCTGATAGTTTGTCACAAAAACATTTGTAAAACCTTTGCAAGTTCTTTTGTAATATTCAATCTTTACTTGGCAGCCGGAACCGACTGTAGTATCAACATATATATATGTGGTAAAAGGACCCTCTAATGTTCCTACGCCACCACAATCATCACAGTCAATTTGTGAAAGGGCTGAACTATGAAGGAATAGAAACAGGATAATTGAGTATCCCAAATACCGAAGGTTTGAGAGCATAAATAAACTCCAAAGATTTGATGAAAAAATATATGATTAGTATCCTAAAAAGTTATTTTTCAAAAATACAGCTAAAAATCTTACAACCATTACTCATTTATTACTCATTTTTTGTGTTTTTTGAAAAAATAATGTCAATAATACTATTCAGATGGGATTAAGTTCCCGCATGGAATAACAATGGGTCAGTATTATTCCGTACATCGTAGAAGGTACTTGACATACTCATCAGAGAGTTACAACGAATTTCGCCCAAAATGGGGCATATTCCGAACCGATGCTCTTTGACATATACTGCAAAGTTCTATTCAAGATTCAATAAAATTACGCTTGAATACCCTTTCTCAATCTTTAAAATGCAAAGTAAAAACCGTTATAGATTCATTAATCTATAACGGTTAGAAGCTCATTCAATATTACTAATGATTTTCAATGGTTGCAGCTACCCCCATGCATTATTGAGTTGCTCATCAACCTGATTCTCTGTAAAAACAACATAACGATTAAACGACTTTGAATCCTTCTTATGTCCTGAAACTGACATTACAGCTGTCGGCTGTACTCCCTTCATTAATGAAAGTGTTATAAATGTTCTTCTTGAACAATGCCATGCAATCAGTTCATTTTTAGGTCGTGCTTCTGTTGCTTTTCGACCATTTTTATAAGTAACAATTTCTAAGCTATCACAAATCCCGGCACGTTCTGCAATTTCCTTTAAGTGGTCATTAGCACGTTGTCCACTTATGCGCTGGAATTCATAATTAGGTAAATATTGGTCAAGGATTTTACGTAATCGCGGCGTAATTGGGCATCGAATATTATCTCCAGTCTTCTTTGCTGAAATACGAATCTCATTTACTCCTATATGCTCTTTGGACAACCTAATAACATCTGAAAATCTTAATCCGGTATAACAAGATATTAGAAACAAGTCACGAACTCTATCGAGTGCAGGACGATTGCTCAAATCTAAATTTTCAATAGCTCTAAGTTCATCATCCGTTAGAGCGAACAATATAGTTTCATGTTCTTCAGGTAAAGTAAGGCATTGGGGAAATTCAGTAAAATTATACAGATGTGAGTCACGCGACCAAAGCATAAAACGCCGCATAAGTCTAATATATTTCCCTGCTGTATTATCGCTCCAGTGTTCATTACGGTAGCCGTCAAATTTTGCAGCAAATTCTTTTGTTTGCAAATAAGGTAGTGGTACACCATCAGGCAGCATATTACCTATTATATTCTTTAAAACCTTAAATAATTGTAGATAACTATGCGATACATTTGATGTAATCTTTCTTTTGGTAGGGCGCGTCCCTTTTTCCAACTGTTTTAGGAACTCATCTAGAGCAGCTTTTATAGTTGAAGTATCAGTATTTCGTCGGTCAAGTATTCCAGTTTCAATAATTCGATTTTTGACAAAGGCAAATAACTCTGTTTGCTCTGTTATTCCAAGTAGTCTTGCACGATTAAACAACTCTTTTGCGGTAGATTCTATTTTATCCAGACGTGCATTTAACTCTTGTCCGGCATGGTTCTTCTTTACTCTTGCATTTTCGGCACTCCATGACTTTGATACTACAAACATTCCTGTAGAAATTTTTGCCCGTTTATCATTTGCACGGCAAACAAGATATATGAGTGATTTCTCTACATTTTTATCCTTGAGAAAAAAAGAGAATGTCATTTTATCCTCCAATAATGCTAAACTTGAAAATAAGTCAGTTTTTCACAGGGGACGGCATAAGGGAACGAAATATTTTATCTTTAGTTTACTTTGTTTTGTCTTGCTTTACTCGAAATTTATCACAAGTTCATTATTTAAATCATTTACATGCTATTTTGATAAAACGAAAAAAGCCACTGAGAAGTGGCTTTGCGGTCTCGAGAGGACTCGAACCTCCGACACCCAGTTTAGGAAACTGGTGTTCTGTCCAGCTGAACTACGAGACCAAATAGAGAATATTTAGTTTACAGTTTCATTGCCCGACAGCAATATTTGACCAATTGAAAGATTGTGTCCTCCGCTTGTAAAAAGCATTGCTATCATTCGTTTGAGGGTTTGAGGGGTTAATTGCCCTATACCCGCTATCATTGTCCGATTGATGATATCCTCTATCTGCGCATTAGTTATTAGCCCGAGAGATTGGTATTGCACCATTTCTCCCCATACTTCACTTGGAATAATCTCGTGTTCGGCAGGATGTAATACTCTATATGACGATGTAGCTGAAAAATCCTCCGAAGGTGAAATTGCAGGAAAAAGTGCGAATTTATCTACAATCCAACTAAATGCAGTAGATATTTCCGCCGTTGTGTATCCTCTCCGACTTAATTCTTCAGTATCTATAGAATTAAGCGAGTTGTTACGTTTTAGTTCCGCAAGCATAAATGCTATTATCTCTATAATTCGTTCTTGCATGGCATTTGTCAGATTAAGAAAATATGTAGGGAGAAATTAATCACCCCTGTAAATCATGCATTCATATATCGCGTTTCAAGTACGCTCATCCTGTTTTTCTTTTCCTCAGTATCATCATCATAGCCCGCCAAATGCAAAGCACCATGAACAGCAAGCCGCACCAAAACATCAGTAAGAGATTCGTTGTAATCCTCTGCTTGATGGGCAGCAGTATCTGCACTAATGTAAACCTCTCCTTCTAATGGACGTTCTTCGAGAGGAAATGTTATGACATCAGTAGGATAATCATGACCTAAGTATTCCCGATTAAGTTCGTGAATAGCTCCGTCAGTGTCATAGATAATCCTCATTTCTACTTCTTCCAACTTTTCACCGATGAACACAGCACGTACTGCATTTTCAATTTTCTTTCGGGGAATCCTCACCAGTTCCGATTTATTATAGATTGTAATGTCTATCATGCAGGCAAAATTGACTCGGTAAGCGATAGTTGCATAGCCGACATCAAGATTGCAGGGTCTAGCTCAGAGAAATCAGCCGTCAATATTTCTCTTCGAATTGGAGAGAACATAGAACAGGTACAACCGCTCCCGACTACCATACACGAAAGTTTATCCTTGGTTGCGCTCACAAAGATTACTTCATCGGGTTCGAACACTACAAACCCGCTACAATCATGGAGTTCAAAATATCCGTGTTTTGTTTGCACTACAATCAATGCACCGATGTGTTCTTTACCAAATTTGACATTATTGTGGATAACTACTACCTGCGCTTGTCGCGTTTCAGGGTTTGCCATATTCCATGTCCAATGCCCTTCTAATTCAATAGGTTTTGAGCCGAATATCTTAGCAATGTTTTTAATGTCTGATGCTTGGAATGAAAAACTCATATCTCTGTTATGCAATTGTATCGGTTAGAATGTGCCCTAATTAGCGTAAAATTTTTGTTTGTTTTAAGCAAAAATACAATAAACTTTGATTTTTTAGAGCCATAAAATTATACAGTTTGCCTACTAATGCCAAAACAAGTAAAAATTCTTGACATTTACGGTAATTTTCGAGTAAAAACACTCCACAGTTGCAACATACTTTACTACAAGCATCTGTTGAAAATTATCGGCAATTTGTGAGAAAAATAAAAGTTTTTGTAACCTGTGGAACTTTGCTGTGTAGAAGGTATATATCACTGTCCAAATTCTGCTCTTTCTGAATAACAATTAACGGATGGTAATCTATCCTGATCTTACACCTAAACTTGCAATGCAAATAGATAAAGCTCTAAAACGTTAAAACCATATCAAAACTGCAGATCCGTACAAGAAAACCTACAGGCAATATCAATTACCTCAACTATAGAAAGACATTCATGAAGTGGAAAGGGCTGTTCAAATCATCAAAAAGTAAAGACAAAACTCATAATCAAACAATCGAAGTAGAGACTATTACAATTGAAGTAACAAATAAGAAAATCAAAAACATCCATCTGAGAGTGTATCCACCAACGGCTGAAGTGAAAATTTCGGCACCGATGAAAATGGACATTGAATCCATCCGCATTTTCGCAATATCAAAATTAGAATGGATAAAAAAACAAAGAGCAATCATCCTTAGTAAAGTGCATGAATCACCTAAGGAATTTATCTCGGGAGAAAGCCATTACTTTTTTGGAAAAATGTATATGCTTGAAGTGATTGAATCTGATGGTAGAACAAAGATTTCAATAAATGAAGACAAACTGATTCTACTAGTCCCTCCCGATTCGAGCATTGAACTAAAACAAGCTGCAGTCCACGCGTGGTATCGTAAACAACTGAAAAATCTTATTCCTGTGTACATTGCCAAATGGGAACCGCTCATGAATGTTCACGTCAAAGAATTTGGAATCAAAAAAATGCGAACCAAATGGGGTACGTGCAATGTGGTGAAACATCGAATATGGATAAGTTTAGAACTGGCAAAGAAGCCGTTATCATGTCTGGAGTATATTGTAGTCCACGAAATGGTTCACTTGCTCGAACGAAGCCATAATCACAGATTCGTAGCTTTCATGGATACTTTTTTACCTGAATGGAGGCAAATCAAGACAGAATTAAACAGATTTCCTGTCGCTAACGAGGACAGGGATTGCTGAGTACATAAATTTGTCGCTCGGCTCAGTGAAGCAAAACTAACGCTGTAAATGACATCTATACGTTTGACGGTCATTCAGAGTTCCAGATAGTCGCCGAACCGCCAATAAAATAATGCAATGACATAACAAAAACAGTTGCTTTCTGTCATTCTGAAGGAGTCTTCGACTGAAGAATCTCCGTAAGAACGTGAAAACCTGCTGGACGGATGTGCATACGGAGATTCTTCGTTGCACTCAGAATGACGGGCAATTTAAGAGATGTCATTTACAGTTCCTGATAGTCGCCGAGCAGCCTGCAAAATAATACAATGACATAAAAAATAAGACAGTTGCCTTCTGTCATTCT
>CAZGNO010000091.1:0-15046 GCA_964527785.1 uncultured Chitinophagaceae bacterium | reverse complement strand
GTATTATTTTGTAGGCGGCTCGGCGACTATCAGGAACTCAGAATGACAGCACTTTATTTTTCAATTAATTCTATACCAGTACTTACAATGAGAAAATTAAAACTACAAATGCAAATTTCTGTGGATGGTTTTGTTTCTACAGGACCAAACGATGACCAGAAATGGGTAACATGGGCATGGGACGAAATTAAACCGTATGTTTTAGAACTTCAGCAATCAACCGATACACAGTTATTAGGAAGGAAGTTAGCTGTTGATTTTATTCCCTATTGGGAAAGTGTAATCGGAAAAACCGATAGCCCTATGATTGAGCTCGCTGAAATTGTGGTGAGAAGTAAAAAGGTCATCTTCACGAAAACACTTGAAAAAGCAGAATGGAACAATACTGTGCTGGCAAAAGGAGATTTGGTTGAGGAAATTAATAAGCTCAAGAATCAATCCGGCAAAGATATAATGGTCATTGGCGGCAGTTCATTTGTTTCGAGTTTAATACAAGCGGATTTGATTGATGAATTTCATCTTTTCGTTAATCCTGTGGCACTAGGGACAGGTGATCCTATTTTTGACAAATTAGATAAATTCAGACAACTGAAACTTAAAAGATCAATTGTCCATGACTGCGGCATTGTATTGCAGCACTACGAACTAACATAATAACAACAACAATTCAATAAAAAAATGAGAAAAATAGTAGTAACACAATTTTTGACCCTCGATGGTGTTATGGAAGCTCCGCATCATTGGTCATTCCCATACTGGACAGACGAAATAGGAAAATTCAAGAATAACGAACTTTTTGCAAGTGACGCACAGCTCTTGGGTAGGGTGACCTATGATGCCTTTGCAGAAGTTTGGCCTGAAAGAACAGACGAAGACGGTTATGCTGACAGATTAAATAGTCTGCCCAAATATGTTGTTTCAAAAACACTTAAAAACGCACCATGGAATAATTCAACCATAATTAGTGACAATTTCGTTGCAGAAATATCGAAACTAAAACAGCAACCGGGCAAAAACATCTTGGTTCATGGAAGTCAAACGTTGGTACATTCGCTCATGAAACATAACCTTGTGGATCAATTTCAACTTTTAGTTTTTCCGATTGTTGTAGGCAAAGGGTTGCGTCTCTTTACTGAAGATAATCGTGAAGAGTTAGAGTTGATCGAATCAAAGACCTATGATACAGGCGTTGTCCTTCTTTCATATCGCTCAATTCATGAATGACAAATTTATGTCTAACATAATGGAACAAAGCTTACCATTCACTGCGCATAAATTTCTCGAAGAACTTTCAACACTTCAAACCGATACAGAAATTAAAAATGTGCAACGTTTTTTTCGGGATGAAGGCAGTGAAAATAAGTTGATGGGTATTCGCATGGCAAACTTATTTGCTCTAGCAAAGAAGTTTGCCGGAATGTCCATCAATGAAATAGAACGACTTCTCGAAAATGAATATTACGAGGCAAGGATGGGAGCAGTATGTATCATGGACTTTCAGGCAAGAGATAAAAAAACTTCACCTGAACGAAAGAAGGAACTCTTCGATTTATATATATCGAAGCATAAATTCATAAATAACTGGGATATGGTGGATAGAAGTGCGCCGTATGTGGTAGGTGGGTATTTGTTTGACAAACCAAGAGAAATTCTGTATAAGCTCGCGAAATCAGAAAATGTTTGGGAGCGAAGAACAGCGATCGTAGCCACATATTATTTTATACGACAGAATGATGTAGAGGATACATTTAAGATTGCTGAGTTATTAGTCAATGATGAACATGATTTGGTACAAAAGGCGGTTGGTAGTTGGATTCGTGAAGCCGGCAAAAGAGACGAAGAGCGATTGTTGGATTTTTTGGATAGATTCTCAGCGACAATGCCGAGGGTAATGCTTCGATATGCTATTGAAAAATTAGATAAGGAAACCAGAGAAGGTTATTTAAAAAGAGCAAGCAATGTCTGATGTCAATTTCCTACCCTTTCGGTCGAAAACAGACAGAAAATTAAGAGGTTTCCTTCCCCCTGTCGGTTGTTGCGGTACTGTCTATTGTAACAACCGACCTTGTTTTTCTAACAGTATCCAATCATTCAACATTGGAAAAGAATACTGCTGTTTTGGTTGTATTGTCCTCTAACCCTATCTTTGAGCTATGAAAATACATTCAATTTCCCCTCATCCATCAATATCAAACTTTGTAAGTAAGATAATTGCAATTGAAGATTGTAAACTGAGCTTTGATGCGGGCTTGCCATTATTTGCAAACGGTTATCCGGGTTTTGCGTTTCAAACCACAAATTCAGAAAATATTTCAAACAGTTCTATAAAAACTGAAAATCTTTTTCTTTTCGGGCAAACAATTACACCCGTTAAACTCTATACTCCCGACAGATTAACATTCATTTCTTACCTCTTTTACCCTCATGCCTTAAAAATGCTCTTTGGATGTAATGCTAAGGAGTTAGCAGATACAGCTATTGATCTGAATTATTTGGAACCGGCAAAAGGAATGAATCTTAAAGAACAACTTCTGAACGCAACCTCGATAGGTATTCGTTTGAATATTATGAATCGCTTTGTAGTAAAACTAGCTCAATCTAACAACCCAAACGCTCAGAAAGGTATTCTATTTGCAACTCAAGCATTACGGAAAAGTAAAGGTTTAGCATCATTAAGCACTATTCAAAAGGAGCTTGCCATCTCTGAGCGAACATTCAGACGTTTATTTGATTTGCATATAGGTATCTCACCAAAGATGTTCGGCAGAATTTGTCAATTTGACGCAGCTTTTCAGCAACTCAGCAACAATCACTTCACAAAGCTAGGTGATGTTGCGTATGACAACGGATACTCTGACCAAAGCCACCTCATCCGCACCTTTAAGGAATTTACCAGTTTATCCCCCTCCGAATATTTAAAAAAGTGTTTTGATTTTCAAACACTGAATATATAATTTCCCATTGACCGTTTTGTTCTATTTATTACATACCCTGATGATTAATTTTGCGCTGTAAATAACATTAGTAGCACAAATAATCAAATCAAATGAGAAAAATAATAGTTTCAGTGTGGGTAACGATAGACGGCATTTATGATGCAGATTCTATGCAGGAATGGTTTATGCCATTCAATAGCGATGAAAAAATGGAGTATATTAAAGGATCCATATTACACGCTGATGCCCTCCTCGTAGGCAGAACCACCTACGAAATGTTCGAAGCATACTGGCCCCATACGAAGACTGATGATGAAGAACTGGCAAATCAAATGAACAGTATGCAGAAATTTGTTGTTTCTACTTCTCTCGATAAAGCAGATTGGAATAACTCAACAATCATCAATAAAAACATCATTGAAGAAATCAAGAAATTAAAAAAGCAAAACGGGAATGAAATTCAAATCCCCGGAAGTGCTGACTTGGTTCAATCCTTAATGAAAGAAAATCTTATTGATGAGTTTCGTTTTTTAGTTCACCCGATAATTTTGGGAAACGGTAAGCGTTTTCTCAAGGAAGGGATGAAAACTGCAGGGATGAAACTTACAAAGACCCGGATGTTTGACAAAGGGGTTGTTTTGCTTTGTTATGAATAAGGTAACGGGTAATCATTATTCTATTTTGGGTCATGCCGGTTGTTGTTACAACCGACATGACTTGAATTTCACCACATTTCCATGCTCTAAAACCAAAGCCCGCCAAATCAAAAAAAAACTCCCCGAATTCCTATTGGTTTCTTTGAATTGAAACCGTATTCCTAAATCTTTATACCCACCAATTTCACCAAAACTATTTTTCCCTACTGTCAATTACTTAATTTTTTCTAATTTCGCTTTCCTCTAATTTTGATTTGAGCGTGAAGACCGTAAAAACGGTGATATTACAGCTTATTTTCTTTCATAAATTCGTCGTAAGGATTCTAGATGAGTGACTCTACTCCCGCTCAAAAAGTTGGTTTTATCCCCACGTTAGGATTATTTACTACCGTTTCGATAGTGGTTGGTGCTGTCATCGGTTCGGGTATATTCAAAAAATCTGCACCAATGGCAATGCAGCTTGGCTCACCGGAACTCTTGATTGGTGTATGGGCACTTGCAGGTATTCTTACTCTCTTCGGCGCACTCACAAATGCTGAGGTAGCCGGTATGATTTCAGCAACGGGCGGGCAGTATATTTTCTTTCGTGAAATGTATGGAAAATTTACGGCATATCTGTATGGCTGGGCTATGTTTTCAGTAGTTCAATCGGGCTCGATTGCTTCCATTTCGTATATTTTTTCGGCTTCAGCAGATACATTTATACCATTGCCTCATCTTTCGCCTGCAATTGAAGCAATGAAACTTCATATTCCGTTTATCGGTGATATTTTCCCGTTTGCTGATATTGGAGTCAAAGCGCTGACCGTTGCCGTAATACTAATCCTTTCGCTAATCAATTATCGTGGTGTAGCGTTAGGCGGTGCAGTTCAGGTTGTTTTCACAGTTCTGAAAGTGGTTGCTCTGGCAATTATAGTAGTTCTTGCTTTTACAGCAGGTGGCGGAAGTGCAGTAAATTTAGTGCAAGACGCAGCTACTGGAACACCGACGGGAATAGGTATGTTGGGTGCAATCATGGCGGCATTGACGGGAGCATTTTGGGCGTATGACGGGTGGAACAGTATTACCTATATTGCCGGAGAAGTGAAAAACCCTCAGCATACAATCCCACGTAGTTTATTTCTAGGGATGTTGGTCATAATTTCTGTGTATATTGTCGTTAATCTTGCATACATTTATGTAATGCCTATTGATGTAATGGCAAAATCAGGTTTTTTGGCAGTAGATGTTGCAAAGATTATTTTTACAAATATCAATCCGGCTCTAGCAGCAATCGGTGCAGGATTCATTGCTGCGGCTATAATGATTTCAACATTCGGCACTTCAAACAGTACAATTCTGGCAAGTGCGCGCCTCTATTACGCAATGAGCCGTGAAAAAATGTTTTTCAAGTCATTGGGGGAAATTCATCCCCGGTATCGTACTCCCGGTACTGCATTGCTCATTCAAGCAGTATGGTCTTCCGTACTGGTTTTTAGCGGGACGTTTGATACTTTAACGGATATGCTTATTTTTGTGTCGTGGGTGTTTTATGCGATGGGTGCTGCCGGAGTTTTTATTCTGAGAAAGAAAATGCCCGATGCCCCAAGACCATACAAAGTGTGGGGATATCCGTATATTCCATTGCTATTTGTAACTTTTGCCTCTGCATTTGTGATAATTACCTTGTACACGGATATACAAGCGTATGTAAATAATCAAACTGCAATAATCAATTCAGTATTTGGGATTTTATTAGTTGCTCTCGGGATTCCGTTCTACATCTATTTTGAACGAAAAAAGAAGCTGTTACCTGATTAATCTTTAATATTTAATCCTATCAATCCCATATTTCCTCATTTTTCGGAGTTTTTTTGTGTCTTTTCCTGCTCATCAATCAATTCGGTTATTATTTGTAGATGACGAGGTTCAGTTTTTAGATACACTTCGTGAGTATTTCGAGCCGTTTGCAACGGTCAAAACAGCCGAAAGTGCAGAAGAAGCAATACTAATCCTTACGGAATTTAAGCCGGATGTGATTATCAGCGATCAACGAATGGGCTTGATAAGCGGAGTTGATTTTCTACAAAAAAGCATAACAGTTTCCCCTGAAAGCGAACGAATTTTAATGACTGCCTACGGGGACATTACAAGTGTAGTTCAAAGCATAAACAAAGCGCGGATATCATATTACTTGACAAAACCGGTTGATTTCCATCAGTTACGGATGGCAATTGAACAGTTGAGCGAGGCAACCATTCTCCGACGCGAAAATGATGCGTTAATTAAAGAATTACAAACTTCGAACGCTGATTTGGAAAGCAAGATTGCCGAGCGTAGTGCCGAACTTCAAAGTGCCTACAATATTCTCCAGCAATTTCAAAAAACACGGGAACAAATGGTACGTATGGCTGTGCATGACCTTAAAACCCCGCTTGGCAATATGGAACTGGTACTGCACGAATTTGAACGCGGTGGGATTTCGCCTGAAGATTTTAAGGAATTAGTGGATATTGCAAAGCAATCTACGCGCATCATGCGAGGTTTGGTTGAAGATATGCTTACGGTTGCGGTGATTAGTCAGCCCCAATTCCATTTGGCTGTAGATGAATTGGAGCTTACACCGTTCCTTACGGCTGTTTGCTCATCGTTCGAGCAGTTGGCAAAGAATAAATCTATTCGTTTTGTACAGGATATACCCGGTAATTTACCTATTATTCAAGCTGATTCTCAGCAATTACAGCACGTTGTGGATAACCTTCTGAGTAATGCAATTAAATATACACCGTATAATGGTGTTGTAGAGTTTTCGGCATGGAGCGAGAAACACGGAGTAATTATTCAGGTCAAAGATTTTGGTTTGGGAATGACGCAAGAAGATATTTCGCAAGCATTTCAAGAATTTCGACGACTTTCGGCACGTCCTACCGGCGGTGAATCCAGCACGGGGTTGGGGTTATTTATAGTTAAGAAAATTGTAGAACTGCATGGGGGCAGCGTCTCAATTTTCAGCGAGGGGAAAGACAAAGGCACAACTTTCACGGTGAAACTGCCGATGTAAACAGTTCTACTTTTGGATATTTCGGAGGGTAAAATCTATGAGATTTCTTTACCTCATTATCTCACTATGGGTGGGTATGGTATCTGCATACTCTGTATCGCCTGCCCAAGGTTCTATAGACAGCAAAGGCACAGACTTTTGGCTGACCTTCATGCCGAATTTCCACCAAAAAGATAAAAATAATAAAGATAGAAACAACGATTCCCTTTTTATTTTTATCGCTTCCGGCTCACCCACTCAAGGGACAATTACCTATAAAAACAGGTCAGGGAACGTTTTTCAAAATTCCTTTTCGATTACCGACACCAACCAAATGTACACGTTCAGTGTTGCATATTCCGGTTATGAATTAGAAGGACGCAACAATTCCGGATTATCATTCATCAACAATAGCCAAGTTGAGACTATTGCACCGCAATCATTTCACATCACATCCGAAAATGAAGTAACGGTTTATGCTCTTAGTCAAGCCATTATGACAAGCGATGCTTTCTTGACTTTACCTACAGATGCGCTGGGAACTGAATATTATGTAATGTCGTACAATAGTGACGGCGCAGTACTAGCGAACAATTCACTCAGTTTTCAATCAACTCCATCCGAATGTGCGATTGTTGCAACGGATAATAACACAGTTATTCATATAATCCCCAAAGCTTCCACGGGAGCCGGCAAATCAGGTCCGCGCGATATTACCCTCAATACAGGAGAAGTTTACTTAATTCAGGCAGAAGTAACCCAGTTCAATCTACGTGGTGACTTAACGGGAACCAACATTACTTCTTCCAAACCGATAGCCGTGTTTGCCGGACATCAGCGCTCCAAAATTCCTTTGGAGAATGCAGCACTTCTGAATTCAAGAGATTTCCTCTGTGAGCAAATGCCGCCTGTTTCTACATGGGGTAAAAACTACTTCATTACCCCCTATCCTCAGTCGAACAATGTAGCCAAAATAGGATATGATATTTACCGTGTACTCGCAAGTACAGATAATACAGTAATTTCCTTAAATGGAAATGCAATAACCAGGTTGAATAAGGGTGAGTTTTATCAAGCACCGCTTACTCAAGCCGGATTTATCAGTGCAAGCACACCTGTTTTGGTAGCACAATTCAAAAAAACCTCACAGGATGTTCAAAGTTTTAATGACGTAGCGAGTGACCCGTTTATGATGATTATACCGCCCCGTGAGCAATATTTGAAACGATACAGATGTACTAATGCTCAAGTGCTTAATCAATCTGCCTCTAATGTCACATATACCGAACAGTATATGACCATAATTGTACCGAAGTACGCTCTTGATTCAGTAAAGATAGACGGTAACCGAATTCAACCTTTCCGTACAGATGACGTTCCTTTTGTTCCCTCAGCAAATTTCTGTACACCGTATGTGTATGCCTGGCTGGCAGTAGCCGACGGCGTTCATTCAATTGAAGCCGGTGTACCATTTGGGCTGTTAGTATATGGGTACGGAGCAGCAAATTCATACGGATATGTGGGTGGAATGGCACTCAACAATGACAATCGTACTACAGCAGTTTCGCTTGGTAAGGATACTGTTGTTTGTATAGGAAATTCAGTACAGTTGCTTGCTTCCGGCGGCAATGGTACATATAGGTGGTCTCCTCCTCAAGGACTTAGTTGCATTGATTGTGCAAACCCAATTGCAACACCTACTCAAACGACGAAGTATATTGTCCGGTCA
This sequence comes from uncultured Chitinophagaceae bacterium, assembly GCA_964527785.1. Taxonomy (GTDB): domain Bacteria; phylum Bacteroidota; class Ignavibacteria; order Kapaibacteriales; family UBA961; genus JADJXV01. The sequence continues at coordinate 6,706 of CAZGNO010000091.1, read as the reverse complement.
ATTAATGACGGCGGCTGTGAGATTGCCGATACAATCGAAGTAAAAGTAAATATCCTAACGATTGATGCAGGAATGGATACTACCATTTGCGACGGAGATTCAGTAACCCTCACCCCCAGCGGAGGAACTGCATATATTTGGAGTCCTGCCGATGGACTGAGTTGTGTTGCGTGCAATCAGCCGGTAGCAAGCCCGAATGTCTCCACTACCTATTATGCAATTAGTACCGATGAATTCGGATGTATAGCTATGGATTCTGTTACTGTACGGGTAGGAATGCCGAAGGTTGATGCCGGAAAGGACACTTCGATATGCAAAGGCAGTGCTGTCCAATTACAGGTTTCCAAAGGAATTTATTACAGATGGACGCCTGCGATCGGACTTAGCTGTACGGATTGCCAATCACCGATTGCAAATCCAAGCCAAACAACAATGTATTATGTTACCGTATCAAATTCTGCATCGTGTAGTGCAATGGATTCAGTTTTGGTGCTCGTAGGCACTCCGCAGGTTGATGCTGGTAATGATACCGTAATTTGTAAAAACAGTTCGGCTCAATTACGCGCATCAAACGGCATTTCATATTCATGGTTTCCTGCTATAGGGCTTAGCTGCACCGATTGTCAATCTCCGATTGCAAATCCCACACAAACGATGCAATATTATATAGCAGTAGAAGTAACGTCGGGTTGCTCTTCCCTTGATTCTGTAACAGTACAGGTTCAGGAGGTAATTCCGGACGCCGGTGCAGATACTACGATATGCTACGGCAGTTCCGCCCAGCTTCATGCTGCCGGCGGTACAGCTTACAAGTGGTATCCTGCTAACGGATTAAGTTGCACGGATTGCGCTTCACCTATGGCAAGTCCTACACAAGCAACTGTTTATCACGTGCTGGCATCAAGGAATGGTTGTATGAATGAGGATTCAATTCTTGTGACCGTTAATATTCCGACTGCAAAGGCATGGGGAGATACGATGATTTGCTTAGGCGTTCCAACGCAGATTTACAGTTCGAACGGTGTAGCGTACAAGTGGTCACCTGCGGATGGACTAAGCTGTACGGATTGCCAGTCACCTATGGCATCACCATCGAACGCAACTACGTATGTTGTAGAAGTCATGAATACATTGGGCTGTATTGCACGTGATTCAGTAAAGATTAGAGTAAAAGACTGTATGCCGAAAATTCATACATACGGATCAATTTTACTTTGTGATTCTGCTGAAACGACAATTTGGATTCAGAACCGTGAAAATACTTCTACATTACTCAAAGAAATAAGACAAAAAAATAATTTTAGCAAATCTGATGGCTTTACTCTTGTCACTCCGCCGTTACCCTATTTAATCAAAGCGTTTGACTCTGTGAGCATTACTGCAAAGTTTCGCCCCACTCAGCAACGCAATTACACAACAGAATATCAGGTATTTACTTCAAACGACTCTCTACAGTATATTCAATTGGATGGCGGTGGCGATTTTGCAAATGTGGACTTAACTCTCGAACATGACTCGACAAGTGCACCCGGAAACAAATTATTCCCCATTAAAATTTCTGCTCGCTGTAATGATTGGATAAAAGCAAAGGTAAAGCATTTCACCCTCGATTTTCGTTATACCAGGGAGAGGATTCTATTTGACAGTGTTATTAATATTTTCAAAAAGGGTAATGTACTGGACGATTCTTGGAGTTTTTCAGCCCGTGAATTAATTGAGCCCAAAGATATACGGGTACTGCACATCGAAGCAAGCGGAACTACACCATTATCCTCCAATGGAGTACTTGCCGAAGGTACAATCGGAATACTTTTGGGTGATTCTGCAGCTTTCGATCCGATTCTTTCGATGGACATACCTGAGCGTTCCAGCTGCATTAAATACTCAAGTTCAGTAGGTAGCATTCAACTCTATTCATGTTTTATGGCAGGTCGGTTTGTCCGATTTTCAACTACATCGTATAGTTTGGTTGCCCAAGAACGAACGATTGACTATTCAGTGGGGCTTGCCGGTAATCTGCGACTCGAACTTTATAATTCGCTCGGAGAATTGGTACAGGTCTTGCATGATGGTCAATCATCGGAGGGTACGTTCAGACTTGAGCTTCCTGAGATAGCGTCGGGCTTGTATGCAGTTCGTATGAAAGCAGGACAATTTACCGATATAAAACCTTTGATGATTGTTCGCTAAGCTATTTATTTTATTACCGTACCACTACATAAATTTATATCGAAAACAAAAAACGTCATAGGATATATCGTCAATACTGTCATTTTTACTTCTGTGTGAAATTTGATACACTGTTACCATAATTTCACAACCGCAGAAATTAGAATTTCACAACATATACACAAAATGCAAAAATTCAACACCATTTTTCTACCACACCATGAACAAGAACAACACTACTCTTTTTATCATACTACTTTTATTATGCAGCAGTAACTTTTGTTTTTCCCAAAACGAAAAATTGAATTGGTATTTCGGTCAGTATGCAGGAATTTCCTTTCCTTCATTAACCGGGCAACCGGTTGCTCTTCTGAATGGTGCAATGTTTGCTTCTGAGGGGGCGGCGGTTACCTCCGATGATAAAGGTAACCTACTGTTTTATACGAACGGTTTAACTATTTGGAATAAAAATCACAAAGAAATGCCAAATGGTACAAAGCTGAACGGTCATTTTTCTTCCTCGCAAGCTGCAGTTATTGTCCCTAATCCCGCTAATAAGAATTTGTATTATGTTTTTACTGTTACTGCCTTCGAACAAGATAAATTAGAGAACTATGGATTGCAGTACTCAACCGTTGATTTAAGCAAAGATGGCTGGAATGGCGATGTAATAGAAAAAAATCATTTTTTATTCGGAGAAACGGCTGAGCGTATTACCGGCACCGGGCACGCTAATGGAAGAGATTTTTGGGTTGTCGTACATGAACTGGGAACGAATTGTTTCTTATCATATCTGGTAACCGAAAAAGGCGTTGATACTGTCCCTGTACGAACTTGTATTGGAGCACCCTACCCGTCTTACGCATTGACGGTCGTCGGTTATATGAAAATATCACAGGACGGCAAGAAATTGGCTTCGGTAAATAATCACTCGCTGATTGGTTTTGATGCTTTCGATTTTGATAATGCAACCGGTAAGCTATCCAACCCATTGTCTATTAATGTTTCTCAAGAAAACAGCCAATTTTATGGGTTGGAATTTTCTCCTGACAGTAGAAAACTATATTTATCCGATCCGAGCATAGGTAAATTGTTCCGATATGATATATCCAAATGGGATATAGATTCCATACGCTCGTCAGAGCAGCTTATATCAGATGACAGGGCTTTACCGCTCTATGGATTGCAACTGGCACCAAACGGAAAGATTTACTGCAGCACCCCCCAGAGCTATGCACTTTCTGTCATTAATCAACCGAATGACGATACTTACCAATATGAACAGAGAACACTGTCGCTAAAAGGACGCATATCCCAATCAGGTTTGCCCAATTTTATATCCGGGACAATTACCCCTGCCAATATTCCACTTGAGGTGTCAATCCAAGCACCAAAATTTGTGTGTGAAGGCGACTCATTGAAACTATCTGTGCTATCAAATAGTAATTTGAGTTATGCAAGTGTAGAGTGGATCGGACCTGATAATTTTTCTTCTCAGTCATTCAATCCTATTAGAAAGAAAATTCAAGCAAATCAAGCAGGATATTACTCTGTAAAAGTGATAAAAGACGGGAAAACAGTTGAAAGTAAAGTGCTGATAGAGATTATAGAAAAACCGATAGTTGAAGGTAATGAAGTTAATTTTCCGAATATTGCTATAAATGCAACGAAAAAAGACTCGTTGTATATAAAAAATACAGGAAGCAGTCCTGTAGAAATTACTGCAAAAATGTTCAAAACCCCTTCCGATTTCCACATTATCTCCCCAATGTCTTTTCCTGTAACAGTTCCACAAAATGACAGTGTAAAGATTGTTGTAGAATTTGCACCGAAATTACTTATTTATTACAAAGATTCAATTACAATTACGGCAACAAATCCTTGTTTTGCTTCAAAGGTCTCCTATAGTTTCAAAGGAAAGGGCGTGGAACCCCCTATTATCATAGATTCTGTTTCGCCGGGTGATACAGTGCTTTGTGTGTTCAGTATGATTGATACTATAGCACAAATTGATGATAAGAAGTTTAGGATGCCCATTTATGTACATCATACACAAAAAATAGGTTCGGTAATGCTTCGCAACCTTCGAATTTCAATTACGCTCGACGGTGATGTATTTCTACCTCATTATGCTTCCGGAATGGACATTGAAAAAAGGGAGTGGAATGATAATGAACTGACCGTTACCTTACTTGCCGACAGCATTACCGTATCACCTGTTAAAACAGAAATTGGTAGTTTAATCGGAACTGTTCTGCTATCAAGCAAACCAAGTTCAGCTTTTAGATTCGGTGATATTTCTTCTTCACCCGGAAGCAATGCAATTCTTGTAGACACCACCAACGGCAGTATCACCACAAACCTACTGACAGATATATGCGGTAAGGAATTACGAGCAGTTTCATACTACAATCCGTTGAAATTTAGTATTAATCCGAATCCTGTTATTGACGAAATGACCATGAATTACTATCTTCCATTTGATGCTCAACTGACAGCTTCACTCTACAATTCTGTAGGGGAAAAGGTTGCTGTTCTCATTGACAGCCCTTACAAATCCGGTGAATATAGCTGCTCAATCCCCTTGACCGATATGAATGTTGGTTCGGGTACATATTTTCTGAAGATAAACGCAGGCGTTCTGACAACTGTAAAACAAGTTGTAATAAAACGTTAAAAAATACTCTTTACCTTTTGCATCATAAAAATCAACCTGCATATCATTCCCAAATTTCTTATTTTTGCCCATAAAACTCCTTCAATCTATTAAATTTGGGAAAATTTATGTTTCAACGCGTATTAGTTTTAGTTGCTGTAACTTTTGTTGTAGTTTCAGTAGCATCCGCGCAAACCCCGACGTTTAGCGAACATGTAGCCCCTATTATCTTTAATCATTGCGTTACATGCCACCGCCCGGGGGAAATTGGTCCGTTCCCGCTTACAAATTATGCTCAGGTCCGAGCCAATGCACAGATGATAAAAAGCGAAGTTTCCAAAGGCACTATGCCACCGTGGAAACCTGTTCGCGGGTATGGTGAGTTTGTGGATGAACGCCGACTGACATCTGAAGAAATCAAAACTATTGTTGATTGGGTTGACGGAGAATCTCCGGAAGGTGACGTAGCCAAACTTCCTAAACTCCCCACCTATCCTACCGGCTCACAGCTCGGAACACCGGATTTGATACTGCAAATCCCAATACAATGGAATATAAAAGGCGACTTAAAGGATGTATATAGAAATTTCGTAATTCCAACGGGATTGCTCGAAGATAAAAATATCGCTGCAATAGAAGTTCGACCCGGCAATAAGAAAGTAGTTCACCATGTATTGATGTGGAACGACATAACAGGTACAGCGCGCAACATGGATAAAAAGGACGTAATAGAAGGTTATGAAGATTTTAGCGGACCGGGCTTTGACAATGTAGCGGCGACCTATCCCGGATGGGCACCGGGGACAACTCCCCGATATTTCCCCGAAGGTATCGGAATGAAAATGTACAAAAACAGCGACCTTATCGTTCAGGTTCACTATGCTCCTTCACCAACGGATGAAATAGATCAAACATCTATTAATATCTTCTTCAAAAAAGAGCAAGATGTTCGTGAACTCACTGAAAATGCTATTTTGCCTGATTATTTGCCGGGTGGATATAACGGCTTTTTTATCCCGGCAAATCAAAAAAAGACTTTCAAAGGTAGCATTACCGTACCACAAGATCAATCTGTTCTGGGGGTATTCCCACATATGCACAAACTCGGTACTAATGCAAAACTCTATGCTGTTACCCCTCAGAAGGATACTATTAAACTCATTAACATTGCCGAGTGGGATTTCAATTGGCAAGGGACGTATTCTTATAAGAATCTAAAGAAAATCCCCCGTAATTCCAAGCTCTACTACGAGGCGACCTACGACAACACTACTGCAAATCCTTATAATCCCAATAATCCCCCAAAATCAACAAGCTGGGGATATAGTACAACCGAAGAAATGTACTTATGTTATGTTTTTGCAATGCCGTATGAAGCGGGAGATGAGAATATTTCTCAGGAAACGGTTACTTCTGTAACTGAAGAAGAACCTGCGCCAAAAGAACATTCCAATATTGACGTGCGTGGAGTTTTCCCTCAACCTGTCAATGCAACAAGCACTCCGCATTTAAATTTCACGCTTTTTACAAATGAAACCATTATGCTGGACGTGGTGGATATGAGAGGGCAAATAGTAGGCAAGCGTGACTGTGGTCAATTATCATTCGGTGAGCACAGTATTGCTTTACCGGAAGGAACAAACACAAGTGGTGTGTACGTGTGCCGTGTTCATCTAAGTGGTAAAACTATTTCTGTGCCGTTCAGCGTAGCTAAATAAAAAAATACAGTTTAAGAGCAAGAGAAAGGATGCCTACATCAATTGGTATCCTTTCTTTATTTTGGCTTACATAAGTGCTGAGACATAATAAATTGTTATAATCGTAAGCTGTCATTCTGAAGGAGTCTTCGACTGAAGAATCTCCGTAAGAACGTGAAAATCT
>CAZGNO010000090.1:0-15574 GCA_964527785.1 uncultured Chitinophagaceae bacterium | reverse complement strand
TATCAACAACTAACAAAACTAGAATTTATGTCCAGTTTTTAGGGGGTCGGTACACTTCCTACTCGATTATTGGATTGGACAAAGAATCCATTAGCGGCAGCTTATTTTGCTGTTGAAGAACCCTTTTCAGAGAAAGACAAAGAAGAAACTGATTTTAGTTGTATTTATGTTTATAGAGCACTACATAAAATAAAGTTAGGGAATACCTTTGATCCTTTCGATATAACTTATGTTAGAAGGTATATTCCAAAACATTGGGACCCAAGGATAATAGTACAGGGTGGTTTATTTACAGTCCATCACACTCCGTATATTCCTTGGAATCCACCAGACATAGATAAAATTCTTATACACTACGATATTAGAAAACAAATTAAAAAGAATTTGAATAGATTAGGGATAAATGCTGGTTTAATTTATCCTGATTTAGATGGAGTAGCTCGATATATTAAATGGTTGCAATCAGATAAAGATTGAAGCTATCTAAACTTTAGCATTCTTTTTAAATCCAGTCAGTTGTTCCAGTCAAGTCAGTTGTTACAACTGACTTCAACATAAACACCTATTATATACATTGCAGGTCAGTTATACTAACCCACTAATATTCAGGTCCAGTCAGTTGCTACAACTGACTTCTACAATATACCTTTTTATGACTTTGCAGAACAGTTATACCATCTCACTACTATTTGGCAAGTAAAGGAGTCAGTTGTAACAACTGACTCGACAGGTGAATGAAAATTCATGAATCAGAGAGAACAAATAAAGAAGAAAAAATTGTATATTGCATTACCTTTAAATTTCTCTTTAACCATATTACATAGAAATTACCCTCCTTATGAAACAACTGACTTGTATTCTGTCGACTTTAATTTTACTATACATTAATTTACAGCAGATTTTTTTTGCGCAAGCGCAAACCAACTCTAAAAAAAGTCAAGATAATATTACAGGCAGCAGTACTGTTCTAAATTATGCAATACTTAACAAAACACTAAAGTTCTCAAAGGAAAGAGCACATTACAAAAGTCCTTTTGATTTTCCAGAAGAATACAAGGAAATGGTTACATTATATATAGATAAAAAGTATAAAAAAGCAATAGAAAAACTGGAGCAATGGGAAAAGAGCAAAGCTGTGGATGTATATTTTTTTGCTCTTTTAGGAAATAGCTATGATTTGAATAATCAGCCGGAGAAAGCAGTTGAAACCTACAAAAGAGGTATAGAGCGTTATGAAACGTCGCTTTTATATAGCCATCTGGCAATAGCGCTAATGGGTCAAAAAAAATACAATGAAGCATTAGCAGCATTTGAAGAAGCAATAGACATCACATATTTGGGTAAGCATAATTATTACTACTGGGCATCGAAGTTGCTTTGCAGTTCAAATGACCCGATATCAGGTTTAATATATGGTGAAATTTCGATAGTTACAGACCCGGGCTCAGAACATAATTATGAGTTAAGCAAACTCATGTATGATACTTACAAGCGCATAATTACATTCAATGAAAAAATACCAAGTGTTACTATTCCCAATCACGACACACAAAAAACCGATACAACTTCTTTCAATGCAATCTATATAAAAGTACTTACCATGTCTGTTGCCGGAGAGACAAGTTTTACTCTCTCCTCGCTGAATACCATCAGAAAGAATTTTGTAACGAATTATTATAATATGGGATATGACAGAACCAATCCTTACCCGCTTTTCAAACATCAACAGGCAGTTCTTCAAGCCGGACATAATAATGCTTATAACTATTGGCTGTTTGGCGCCGGTGACGAAGCATTTACTTCTGCATGGGTCAGTCAGTATAAAGACAATTTCAAGCAATTCACCGACTGGGCTGAAAAGAATGAAATTCAATTGAATGCCAGCCCTAAATTACTGCATAATTAGTAGTTTACATACTCATCTATACAAAGAAAGCTCCTGATTTCCTAAGGAACCTTCTTTATATATTTGCTTATTTTATAGTCGAGTCCATTGTTCCAGTCAAGTCACTTGCTACAACTGACTTCAACATAACTAGCTATTTATATACATTGCAGGTCAGTAATACTAACCCACTAAAATTTGGCAAGTAAAAGGAGTCAGTTGTAGCAACTGACTCGACAGGCGAAAGGACTTACTTTTTAACAGCCAAAGATATACTATTTCTTGGTCAAGTCAGTTGCTACAACTGACTTCAACAATACACCTTTTTATGAACTTTCAGAACAGTTATACCATCTCACTACTATTTGGCAAGTAATTGAGAGTCAGTTGTTTACGCCGTGCATTGAGAAGTTATTTTTTTGTTATGTAGAGATAGGGCATTGCCCTATCTCCGATTGTGCAGGTAATAATACTGATGCCGATAAAACAATTTCATCATCAAAGTGTGGAAGATAGGGCAATGCCCTATCTCTACGAAAACTATATCTTATTAATGTACAGCGGTATCCAACTGACTTCAATATAAACACCTAATGGAAAGAAAGTAGATTTGTTAAATTAACTGACTACCCACAATTACTTTGCCCAAACCGAGCTTTTACAGTAAATTTGAGCTTCGAAACTCAATTGAACATTTGTACTTAAAAACATTTATTTAAACCTATGAAATTAATCTTAACACTTACATTTTTCCTTATATCCACAACTTTATCATACGGACAAATGACTAATCCTAAACTTGATACTGACCTCGCAAAAAAACTGGGAGGTGACGACTATGGAATGAAAAAGTATGTTTTTGTCATCCTTAAAGGTGGTGACAATAAAACGACCGACAAAAAATTTATAGACAGCTGTTTTGAAGGGCACCTCGCTAACATTACCAGATTAGCCGCGTTAAAACAAATAGTGGTAGCCGGACCATTCGGAAAAAATGAATCAGGTTTCAGAGGTCTGTTTATAATGAATGTACCGACCATCGCCGAAGCCAATAAACTGCTCGAAACCGACCCCGCCATAAAAGCCAACCTATTAAAAGCCGAACTATACCCTTGGTATGGTTCTGCTGCACTTCCCGAATATCTTGACGCTCATGATAAAATCTGGAAAGCAAAGCCGTAAAACGGGCTGATTAAATCTCAGTATTTATTTTATACAGGGCAAGTGCTAAGCTGACTTAAACCAGAAATATCTAAAACTAAAGAGTGTTTTTTAATTATTCGGCTGCAACACCTGGTCGGAAAGGTGTGCTGCAAGTAATAGTGGGAGTTGCAGGATTGGTATGTCTATGGTAAGCTCTCCTTCGTGGGCAATGGAAATACCGCCCGTCTCTTCGCTGATGATAAGCACAACCGCATCGGACTGCTCACAAATCCCCAAAGCAGCACGGTGGCGAGTACCCAGATTGCGTGAACCTATTTTGGTAGTTGTAGAAAGCGGCAGAACGCAACGGGCAGCAATCATCAATTGATTCTCAATGATAACCGCACCGTCGTGAAGCGGTGAACGCGGATTGAAAATAGACACGAGTAATTCTTTCGAGACCATCGCCTGCAAAGGAATCCCCGTATCAATAGTCATTTTCACATTCTGACTGCGCGTAAACACGATGAGCGCACCAATATGCTTCTCTGCAAGCTCTCTCGCAGCGTCAATCACTTCGTCCACCGTTTCGGCAATATTTGTACGGATAAACAGCCGGAATAGACGGCTTCGTGTGATAATTAGCAAAACCCGTCGCAGTTCCGGCTGGAAAAGTATAATAAATGCAATGAGCCATACATCGGAAATTGCTCGGAGAATCCAATTGAGCGACTTGAGGTTCACCGCCTCCGTAACAAACGAAATCCCCAGAATCAACACCAACCCTAACAAAATCTGAACCGCAACCGTATCCTTGAGCACCCGGTACACTGCATAAAACAGCACGGCTACCACCCCGATGTCAATCAAATCAACAAGGGTGAAACTCAAAAAGCCGATGCGGAACAGTTCTATCATAGGCGTTAGGCAGCATTGGTGTGAAGCAATTATTCTCCGAATCTATCGGCGTGTTTCTCGTAGGCATCAATAATATCCGATACCAAACGGTGACGCACCACGTCCGTTTTATCAAAATACACAAATTCGATACCCGGTATCCCTTGCAATATACGCCGAACATCCGTCAAGCCCGAATCGTGTTTGCCCGGAAGGTCAATCTGCGTAATGTCACCGGTTATTACAGCTTTCGAGCCGCGTCCTAAACGGGTAAGAAACATCTTCATTTGTGTAATAGTAGCGTTTTGTGCCTCATCTAAAATAATAAATGAATTATTGAGGGTACGTCCGCGCATATAAGCAAGCGGAACAATTTCGATAATCCCTTTTTCATTCATGCTTTTCAGTTTTTCGGGAGTGAGCATATCTCCGAGTGCATCGAGCAGCGGACGGAGATACGGAACTACTTTCTCGTTTAAATCGCCCGGAAGAAAGCCCAGTGACTCCCCTGCTTCAACAGCAGGACGTGACAGAATAATCCGGTTGACCTCATTATTACGCAATGCGGCTAGAGCCATTGCCACCGCCAGGAATGTTTTTCCCGTTCCGGCCGGACCAATCGCAAAAACAACATCATTAGTAGCAACAATGTCCACATATTGCTGCTGATGAGGGTTTTTAACTTTAATACCGTCTCGTTTCCCTTGAATAATAACGGTATCAGGTCTGGTGGCGGATGAAACACTGCTTCCGTTATTGAAATTAACAGGCGAAATGCTATCGGCAATTCCAAGAATTTCCATAACGTCATCTGTTTGAAGCGTTCCTTTTTTAGTTAATGTATAGCGTAATTCATCCATTATCTTTTCGATGAGTTTTACTTCGGACGGTTCGCCGCGAACTATCATCGTATCACCGCGTACAGTGATAGTTGAATGAAACTTATTTTCAATCATTTTGAGGTGAGTATCATTATAGCCAAAGAGGGCTGCAATATCAATATCTGTAAGTTTAATTTTCTTTTCTAATAAATCCATAAGCAAATTAAATAATAAAATTATGGTCAGTAAATTATTCAAAAAATAAAACCCCGCGTGAGCAATAAAAGCGCAGCGCGGGGTTTAAAAATCTACCAAAAGTTACATATCATAGAAGGTTATTTCCCTTTTTGAGATGGTTCAGCAGGTTTATCGGCTGGTTTTGCTTCGGGAGTTGCCGGAGCAACTGCTGTACCGGGCATAGCTTCCGCTTTGTTCATTGCAGCACGTTTTTTGCGCCAGTATGAACGTTCAGCTTTCATTTCTTCTGATGTTTTAGGTCCTGCAGCAGGAATTACAAGACGTTGTCCGGGATGAATAATGTCAGGGTTACGGATTTGGTCTGTATTTCCTTGCCAAATTTTAGGCCATTGGAATGGATCGCCGTAGATTTCGGATTTACCGGCAATGTTCCACAAGCAATCGCGGTTTGCTGCCCATGTACCAACTACATATTCTGTTCCGCGTTTCTTTTCGCGGTAGAGACCTTTAATATCATTTCCGGCAGCAATCATTCTGTCATAGAATTGCGGCAGTACAGAAATTTTGATTGCACGAAGTTGATTGAGTTCTGCTTCGAGTGCACGAACATCTGCCTGGCGTTCAAGAAGGGCTTCGTCAGAAAGTTGTTTCATTTCGCGAATTTTACCTTCGAGCATTCCGAGACGTTGAGCAAATGCATTGATATCAGCGTCTGTTGCACCGAGCATAGCATAGAGGTCGTCATTACATTTTTTAAGAGCAGCGATTTCAGCATCAACTTGACTTTGCAAACGTGTTACATTTTCTGTAGCTGTTTGAAGTTTGTTATTAAGTTCTTTTACTTTCAATGTCCACTCATTAATACATTCGTCGCCTTGATCTTTTGTAGTAAACGGTTCAGTTTTTAGTTGATCTTCTGTCAGACTGCAATCTGCGGTTCGACGGAATTGAGCACACGATGACAGAAGGATTGCTGCAAGAAGAACAAATAGTAATTTTTTCATATAATAAGCTCCTGAGATAATTTCTTGATTTTTTTAGTTAAGAAAACAATAGATAATAATTTCTTCTGTTATTTAGATTTCTTTTTAGAAGGAACTTTTGTCGGCTCAGGAACCGGTTCAGGAGCAGGGACTGGAGCTGAAGGATCATAGCCGGGCCATACATTGGGCCAGCGAGAGAGCTTATCTTGCACAAATGACATTTTATCGGTACACTCCTTGGTTTCGCCACGGCGACGCGCAAGTTCTGCTTCGAGACGTGTTTTTTCTGTTTCTTTCTTTTGAATCTCCATAGTCAATCGCGAACTTTCAGCTCGTAATTCACGGAGTTTCGTTAGTTGTTCTTCTGTAATTTTCGGAGTACAACTCGCTAAAACGAGAACGGACCCGAGGCATACAGCACTAACTCCACGTGCGATATTTGTAGATAGAAGTTGCATGTTTTTTCCCTAGAATAAAATGGAACAAAGGCAAAATGATTCATTAGAATTTTACGAATTTACGTCATCGAAACGCTCAAAACAAGTAAAAAATGTTTTGTGATGTAAATTTCTCATAAATTTGTGCAAAAAAAGTCTTACGCTATGTCATTCACCTGCAAAATGATGATTCATTTTATTCATCATAATTTCAGTTAGAATTGTACTACTCTTTATCCTGCTTACAATGAACAAACGAATCACAATTACCGTGCCTACTTCCTACCCGGCAGTACTATTATATTTCATAATCTTTATTGTTTGCCAACTGTCCGCAATAGCAGAACAGCACAGTTACATTATTAAATTGCATAAAGCAAATTTAAAAACACCAATCATTGCATCACTTCCCTACAGCACGTCCACACTCAAGCAAGCATTCCCAAATGCTCAATTATTGGGGAAATCCCCATCCTTACTTTCAAATTCATCTAAAAACATTATAAATGATTTACAGAAATATTATGTTCTTACACTTTCTGACGGTGAAAATATTGAATTGTTGATTGCCCCGTTCAAGAACAACATAGAAAGTATTGAGCCAAACAGAATCCTCCATTTGGATAAAGTAGACACATACCCGAACGATTCGTTATTTGAAACCCAATGGAATTTAAAAAGAATCGGCTCTGAAAAAGCGTGGAAATCTTCAAGTGGCAATGGAATTATTGTAGGAGTACTGGATACAGGAATTGATTTTGACCATCCTGATTTGGAAAAACAATTATGGATAAATGCGAAAGAAGATAATAATCACAATGGTTCTTTCGAGCCATGGAGTTCATCCGAATCACGAGATGGCGTCGCTGGAGATTTGAACGGCACTGATGATGATGGCAACGGGTATGTGGATGATGTTATCGGCTACGATTTTGTTGATCAATCATTATTAAATATCGGAGACGGTGCTTTCCGTGATCCGGTTCCGTTTGATGAGCAAGGACACGGCACAAGTGTTGCTGGCGTTATCGGTGCTACACAAAACAACACAATCGGGGTTTCGGGTATAGCATATAATTGTAAGCTCGTAACGTTACGCGCGTTCGATGCCACAGGAAATGCAGAAGAAGATGATATTGCCGCAGCAATTATTTATGCAGCTTTGAATGGTGTTCGTGTACTTAACATGAGTTTTGGGGATGTTGTATTTTCACCAATTACACATGATGCCTGTCGTTTTGCGGATGCAATGGGTGTAGTTTTGATTGCTTCGGCAGGAAATGACGGTTCAACCCTCAGACGTTTTCCAGCCAGTTACCCGGAAGTAATTGCTGTAGCTGCTATCAACGATAATGATGCACGAGCATCATTTAGTTCGTATGGTTCACATATTGCTCTTTCTGCTCCTGGAGTTGGTATTCCAACCACTGCAGTCGGCGGGAAATATAAGTTGAATTTTCAAGGGACATCTGCTTCTGCTCCTCATGTTTCAGCAGCAGCAGCATTATTACTTGAGGTAAAGCCAAATCTTTCACCGATTGAAATTCGTGGGGTACTGCAAGCGTCAAGCGATGATATAGGACCACAGGGATGGGATACTGATTTTGGTTCAGGAGTGCTTAATATAAGCACAGCAATTACAGCAATAGGAGCTACCAATATTTCAATCTCCTCCCCTGCAAATGATGCTGTATTCCGGTCTGATAGAACACAAAGCGTTTCAATAACAGGCACAGTAGCTACTCCGCTGTTCTCCTCATGGCAATTATGGTTTGCCAAAGGTGAATTGCCCCCTTCGAACGCATGGCAAAAGCTAGGCGATTCTTCACAAAAACAAATACTTAATGGCATTCTTGGTGTATTGCCAATTGCTCAGATGGATGACACAGTTCATACGTTGCGATTGGTTGTACAATTGACAAATGGCAATTCTATTGAACGGAGAGTACGATTCGACGTAGCATCCAAAGCAACAAGCCGTCTCGCATTTTCAGGATTAGGACCATATATAACGACTGCATGGCGTGACGATAAACGAGTATCCGTTCTCTCAGTCCGCTTCAACCGAAGGTGCCGACTATCGGTAAATATCAGAACCGGATCAAGTTCAGAAGAAAAAAATTATACAGACCTCGACCGATTTTCATTACAACACGAATTTGTATTTGGTGCAGATGAACTGCAAGGTGGTGTGAGCTACCTCTGTGAAGTCATGGGTATAATTGCGGGTGTTGATACAGTTCGTACTAATTTCACAATAACACGCCCAAGTGATGTTATTCAGCAAACTCTATTTGAGAAGAAAAGCTATAACACAGTTCCTGCACAACTGAATAACTATATAAAGGATATTCACGGCGAAGGAGCAACATTCACAGTAAACGATCTTTCGAGCGGCAATTACGGTCCTACCAAAATTATTCAATTCCAAAACGGAAAAATGATTGTTCGTGATTCTACAAAAGAATCATGGTTGCCGCGCGGAATGGGCGATTCTAATGGTGACGGTATTATAGAAGTATTAACACAATCGGTCGGTGCTGCGAGACTGTTCCAAGGAAAAACAAAGAATGATTCCCCTTTTAGCGGTACTTTATTTACCGAGCAGCAAGTACTTTTCGATAACAAAGCAGAATTTTGGTCAGGGGGTATGGCAGATATTACAGGAGACGGACGCGAAGAACTTATTGGCTTTGCCGATACAGCTTGTCTTGTTTATACGTTTCGTAACGGAAAATATGAATTACTTGCAGTTGCTCCGAATGATACTCCCCGCGGAGAAAGCGGTTCGGAGAATGCAATGCGTCCGCCGAACTGCGCTGTCGGTGATTTTGACGGAGACGGAACTATAGAACTTTGCTACGGCGATAATGACGGTGATTTCCTCATCTTTGAATACAAAAACGGTACATTTACCAAGGAATTTCAGGAAACATCCATCGGTATGGAAGGCGGCTCCGAATACGTGACAGCAGCAGACGTGGACGGAGACGGGAAACCCGAAATACTCATCGGGTATTATACAGGACAGGGTACGAACTTCGAACGCGAATACGATACACCGTTTTGGACATTCAAACTTCTGAAAAGTACATCTGAAAATATATATCGAGATGTCTGGACAGAGAGTTTCTATGGTGTTCGCGCAGGCAGTGAATACAGAAGCGGTGCAAGTGCAGGAAATTTGGACGGTCAAAAAGGTGACGAAATAGTCATTGCCCCCTTTCCGAATCTGTATGCCTTCAAATGGAATACAGAACGTAAGACAATGGAGCCGATTTGGAATTATAGCGTAAGTTATACCAATGCAGCACTTATTTATGATTTTGACGGTAATGGTATAAATGAACTTGGATTTTCAGACGGGCAGCAAACATCATTTTGGGAAATTTCTGCTGATGGGCAATCCCCTGCTCCTCCGGCAGGGCTTACTGCGCTTGCCCTTGATTCGAACCGTGCAATTCTGCGGTGGAAAAGCTCTCCTGATGCAGAAAGCTACGAAATATATGTGCAACGCAACCCAACCCCACAAACGCAGAACGCTACATTTTTTGCATCAACGACATCAGACTCACTCATGCTCGATACTCTCACTAATTATACTCTTTACCGTTTCTTCGTTCGTTCTATAAGTTCAAAATTCACATCTCAAGCAGGACGTTTCGGACTGCCGGCAGATGCTTATACCCATCCGATAGTCATGGTAAAAGAAGTTGCCTACCGTTTGGGGAATAAAGTATTCCTCAAATTTTCGGGTTTACTCGGTAGCAATCCTCCAAATATAGGAGCAATTCATCTAGTCAAAAAGAATGGCGATATTGTTACAGTTTCTTCAATTGAAGTTACTGGTGATTCTTCTCTGCTCGTTATTCCCGACGACGACGTTCAGTTTGCCGAAGTGAAAGTAAGTGTTGATTCTTTTAACGACCGTTTCGGAACTCCAACGATACCTTATAATGAGCAGATTTGGGTTTCTTTTTCTGATACTGCCAGAATTGAACTGTATCTTTCACGTTTAGAAATCGAAACCCCAACTTCAATGCGTTTGGAGTATTCAGAACCTATAGACAGTTCTGCATTAACTACTTCAAATTATGAATTAAGGTCAATTGGAGAAATAATAAATGTTCAGCGGGTATCGGAGAACACTGTGGTGATTACACTTAACCCGAATATACCGATTGCACCCTTAGGCAAGGAATACACCATTACAGTTAAAAACGTTCTTGCTCAAACCGGACGACCAATTACCAAAGGAGCAGGAAATACACTTGGGTTTACGTTAGTCGCCAATACAGCAAATGATGCTTTTGCCTACCCAAACCCCGTACGAATTTCGGAAAATACCATTATCACCTTCGGCAATCTGCCGCATAATGCAGATGTAACAGTTTATTCCCTTGAAATGAAAATACTCGCTACTCTCAAATCAACGAGTAACAACGGTGGTCTAGAGTGGGATGCACGAACATTGGACGGTGACAATTTAAGCACAGGAGTATATTTATTCAAAGTGAGCGGAATAGGGAGTAACGGCGAGCCGGTAGAATCAGATTTGAAGAAGTTTGGCGTAGTACGGTAAGCAGCCATTTTTATTGCATTTTTTGATAAGAATAGTACTTTACACTATCATTTTTTTCAATCAAATTTTATTTACTGTATTTCCCATATAAACAGCTTGTTTTTTCTTGGATTGCATTTCACCTTTTTGTAATTTGCAGAACAGTTATTTATTAACTTTTTCTGACAGTTATGTTCTCCACACTTTCACACATACAGTAGCTTTTTCACTCTAGGATTTTCTTCAATGTTTTATTGAATGAAAATCCTTTTTTATAAGGACTCCACCATGAAAATTCATCTACTCGTTGTATTGTTTTTTTTCATTGTACCACTGGTTTCTTCTGCTCAACGTGAAGCTGATCATTGGTATTTTGGTGACCATGTAGGGCTCAGTTTTCAAAATGGGTCACCGGTACCAATCACCAACGGTCAATTGATTACTCAAGAAGTATGCGCAGTTATGTCAGACAGGGTAACCGGGAAGCTGCTTTTCTATACAGACGGTTCAACTATTTGGAACGCAAGTCATAAAGTAGTCAATAACGGCACAGAATTGAAGGGAGGGTCTTCGAGCTCACAGGGTGCTTTGATAGTACCCAATCCTGCGAATGTTATGGAATATTATATTTTTACAGTTCCCGATCTGACAGCAGGCGATCAGCCAAAATCCACAGGTATGTATTACTCATTAATCAGTGTTGTAAATCCTAATTGCGAAGTTATTGAAAAAAACAAATTGCTGGTCGAAGGTGTATCAGAAAAACTAACGGGAACATTAGATTGCACAGAATCCGGATATTGGGTTGTTGCTCACGATGTATCCTATAATACTCTCTATTCTTTCCATATTACAGGAAATGGAGTAGATACGAAGCCGGTTATATCCGGATATGATGAAGAGCCAATAGATCATATTCAAGGATGCATGAAGTTTTCGCCGAATGGAAAGAAACTTGCCGTTGCAAGCACACTTCGAAAAAAACTCCCTTTCCTTGCTCTTTTTGATTTTGATCGTCGAACAGGAATGATTACGAATTATACTTTACTTAGTAATCCGAACTCAAGTGAGAGGTTCTATGGATTATCTTTTTCGCCGAATAGCTCAATACTGTTTGCAATTGGTAAAACCAATTTGGGGTTACCTATGTATTATACTGCCCTTTTTCAATACGACATGAACCTTACGAATGCTTCCGATATTCCTAGTTCAGAATATATGACTCTTGTGAGGACACAAATTCCATTTAATAATTCTGGTTTACAATTAGCACCAGACGGCAAATTATATATTGTATCCGGTAATCGAAAAAATCTTGATGTAATTAACAAGCCAAATTTAAGAGGAATTGCCTGTGAGTATCAAGAAAATGTCATTAGCTTTTCGAATGATTGCGGTAGGAACTTACCAAATTTCATGGATTATATTTTTGGGAATCACTGCCTGTACAGTAATTGTAATTTAGAAGGTGATACAATAACAATATGCAAAGGAACAGGTATAAAAATAGGAGTTCAGTCATTAGTTGGAGTTACCTATTCATGGACACCGACCGAGGGGTTGGATAATCCAAGCATTTCAAGTCCTATTGCCAGCCCAAACAAAACTACTTCATACCGTCTAAAGGTAATTTCACCCTCTTGCGAAGGATACTTAACATATGTAGTTAAGATAGCAGAGAAACCGATGATTGATCCTGTCGGTCCGCTTTGTGAAGGTTCGAGTGTTCAGCTTTCAACTTCAGGAGGCAGTTCGTACCTATGGTCACCTGCGGAAGACTTGGATACCGCAACCAAAGCAAATCCAATTGCCAGACCGAAGGTCAATACTCTCTATAAAGTAGTAGTAACACAAGGATACTGCACCGATTCTGCGTTTGTTATGGTGAATGTTTTTCCAAGAGTTACTGCGAGTGCCGGAGTTGACAAAACAATATGCCTCTATGAAAGCGTGCAAATTGGTGATACAGCGAAACCCGACGAAACATATACATGGATACCGCCCACCGGATTGGATGATACTACCATACCGAATCCTATTGCTACTCCCAAAGGTACTACAAAATATATTGTCGAAGCTAAGCGTAACGGATGTACTGCTTACGACACAGTTGTAGTAACTGTTGCCCTCGTCAAACCTGAAGTATCTAAGGATGTTACTATTTGCAAAGGGACTTCTGTGCAGCTTACGTCCGGGGGAGGTCGAGCATATTCATGGACTCCTTATACAGGTTTAAGTAACCCAAGAGTTCAGAATCCGATGGCATCTCCGACTGAGACCACGAAGTACAGAGTCATTATCTCAAACGGAAAATGCATTGATTCAGCATTTGTTACCGTCACCGTTACTCCGGCACCAAAAGCAAATGCCGGAACTGATAAAGCTATTTGTTCAGGTAGTTCTACGCAAATTGGTATGTCTGCCGAAGTTGGGAATACGTACTCTTGGATGCCCGTAACTAATCTCGATAATCCTAAAAAAGCAGACCCAACTTGTTCACCTGTTAAAACTACTCAGTATATTCTTACTGTTACCAATCCATCGGGTTGCAAAGCGTATGATACGGTCATTGTATCAATGAAGAGTATTGTTGCAAATGCAGGAGCAGACAAGACGGTATGTACAGGCGCATCAACACATATAGGTACTCCTCCTGAAACAGGTATTGCCTATTCATGGCTACCGACGGATAATCTTGATGACCCGACAAAAGCTAATCCGACGGCAACTCCAAGCAGCACTACACGCTACATCCTAACTGTTACCGATACAGAAGGGTGCATCGGGTATGATACTGTTTTGGTGACGGTAAGCAATACGCTGACTGCTAATATCTCGGGTGATACTGCTTTTTGCAAAGGTTCAAGCATTCAATTATTGGCTGGTGGTGGCAGTGAATATCTGTGGTCTCCTGCTGATGGATTGGATAATCTGTCAATTCCTAATCCGATTGCAACGCCGGATGCTACTACAACATATACCGTAAGAGTATCGAGTGGAAAATGCGAAGATTCTGCAAAAGTAACAGTAACAATCCACCCATCACCAATTGCCGATGCAGGACCCGACAAATCACCCTGCAAGGATGAAACAACAAAACTGGGAGTACCGCCCCTTGATGGAAATACATACGGCTGGCAACCAACAGAAGGAATAGATAATCCGACTATATCAAACCCATCTGTAAATCCAATTGGAACAACAGAATATGTTTTGACCGTTACAAACGCTGCCGGATGCATTACCCGTGATAATGTATTGGTAACTATAGCAACTATTAAGGCAGTCGCTTCGATTGATACTTCAATTTGCACAGGTTCAAGTGTGAAACTCACTGCAAGCGGAGGAAATAATTATGTGTGGTCACCAAGTATTGGATTAGATAATCCCAATATAGCTACTCCGACAGCTACTCCCGACACTACTACTCTGTATACAGTTCTTGTTTCAAATGGGGACTGTATAGATACAGCTTCTGTGATGGTCAGTGTTATTCCTACTCCGATTGCCTATGCAGGAAAAGACACAAGTATTTGTACCGATGAATCGGCTCTTATTGGCAGTCTGTCAATTTCCGGAAATTCTTATTCTTGGAATCCTACTGCCGGTCTGGTCAATCCTAATGAGAGCCAAACAACCGCACGACCGACGGTAAAAACCTCGTATATTTTGACAGTTACAAATCCTTCGGGCTGTGTAAGTAATGATACAGTTATTGTAGATGTAAATGCATCTGACGAAAGGATTTTTATAATCAATCCGCCAATTGTTACAATCACTCCCGGTCAGCCATTTAAAACAATGTTGAGTATTCCCCAAGGAGTTCAATCTTGGAACGTAAGACTTCACTATGATGATTTAGTCATTAAATATGATACGATACTCCAGACGTCTAATGATGTTATGATTGATAGTGTACATGAGCAAAAGGGGCAGTTACTTCTTCGCGGAGTAGGCGAGAATGGCAATGTTACGATACAATTCAATACATTCTTACCATATAGTTTTGACACTACATTTTCGATAGGACTTACGGTCGAATCTACAGAAAAGGAACTGTGTACAAATCTCATTACACAAGGCAATATTATTCAAATAGGAGAATACTGTGCTAAGATAATGCGGAGTGTCAGCAGCACAGGTAAGAATTATTTTCTTTCAACTAAAGCAAGCGGGATAAGTTTCGGTGTCGGCATATCAGGGAAGGTTCGTCTCGAACTCTACGATTATACAGGTATCTTAAAACAGGTAATTATGGATGGCGTTATGGAAGCTGGCGAATATTCTGTGGATATTGCAATGCCTGTAGGGGTTTATTTCTGCAGGATGAATGCAGGAATGTTTCACGATTCTCAGAAAATAATGGTGCTTGAGAATCGTTAACAGGCATAAATTACACACAATAATACATCTTCCGACAGGAACAAAGTAAGTGATAGGACTAAAATAACCGAACCATTAAATTCAGTAAATTATTTGTTTGAAAAAATTGGCAAGTACTGGATGCTTCGACTACGCTCAGCATGACAATCAAGCTCAAGTCACACTGAGTTCATGATAGTCGCCGAGCCGCCTACAAAATAATGCAATGAAATAAAAAATAAGTCAGTTGCCTTCTGTCATTCTGAAGGAGTCTTCGACTGAAGAAT
>CAZGNO010000089.1:0-15772 GCA_964527785.1 uncultured Chitinophagaceae bacterium | reverse complement strand
TTTACAGCGTAGTCGAAGTGTTCAATTACATTCCAAATTATGGATATTAATTATGACAATTATTTTTGTCTCAGCACTTACTTAACCAATCATTATAACGATTTAAAAATTAAATGATCCCCAACGGAACCCTCATAGAAAGTACCCTGCTTCCCAATCCGCATAATCTGCTCTCAATTGCAAAACGTTCGATGACCCCTGACGACTATACGCGGTATGCTTCTGTGCAGATGTACGCCATAACCTATATGAGTGACGGATTGAAAATCAAGGGTTTTTTGGCTCTACCAGCCACACATGAGGCAAAATTGCCGTGCCTTGTTTTTAATCGTGGCGGAACGGGTGAGCGCGGAGCATTAACATCTCTGTCTGCATTTGCGTATGCCGGATTATATGCAAGTTGGGGATATGTGGTGGTAGCCAGTAATTATCGTGGAACGGCAGGAAGCGATGGAATGGAAGAGTGGGGCGGAGCTGATGTGGATGATTCTATGAATGCTTTGGAGCTATTGCGAGGGCTTCCGTACGCAGACACAGAGCGAATAGGGATTATCTCCGGGAGCAGGGGTGGGATGATGGCACTTCAAATGCTCACAAAAACGGATATTTTCAAAGCTGCAGTTACAGTAGGAGCACCAAGTGCGCTACATCATTCACCGAAGAACAGCTATATCTACAAGACATTTGCAAAGTATATTCCTCATGGAACAAATCCTGAGGAGGAAGCATTGAAACGTTCTGCCGCCGCATGGGCAAACCGGCTCTGTAAAAGTACACCACTCTTGGTATTGCATGGCACAGGCGATCGTCGGATTGACCCTGACCACGCGTTTCAACTCGGAATGGCACTCCAGCAATCGCTCCATCCGTATAAGCTCATCATGTATGAAAATGCAGACCATATTCTAGCGGGAAGGCGTGAAGAAAGTAACCAAGAGATTAGAAGTTGGGTGGATACATATGTTAAAAATCGTGCATCTCTTCCAAAGGTTGGAGCACATGGAGCGTAGGTCAATAAGAACAGTAGCAATTAAAGATACTGTAAACGTTCAAAGCCATAGAGAAATGAGGTTGTAAACAATTCAAATATTAAATTGCAGTACTACAGAAATCTAAGTAATCCTGAAGGGATTATATGGTTATAGAAATTGTGTCTATAGTGATTGTTCGACCCCGATGGGGTCGTATGTTTACTTATTCCATTTCTATAAATATTTGAATCCTTTGGATTCACAGAGAATTATATTGATTTAGTATTTTTAATTTATTTTCGTTGATATTTGAAAATCAATTACCAAACTATCCGATGAAAAAAAATACTTATTTTAAACAATTTATTATCTTGTTTTCTGTATTTATTTACGGCTGTTCTTCTGTGAAGCTATCGGTACCGGAATACAAAACGCAACCGTCTGCGAATGCATCGAATACAATTATTCTGCTTGGTGATACCCAACGAACATTATGGTTTGAGTTCTGGCGGGAACAAAATGACGAAATTCGTGAGCGAATTTTTCCGCAAATTCTCACACACCGACCGTCCTCTATAGTGATGCTCGGCGATTTGGTGAACTGGGGTGCAAGTGGAGATGAGTGGAACTATTTCGATCGCATCAGCAAATCCGCCAGGGATGCAAATGTTGAATTTATTACCCTGATGGGAAATCATGAATATTTTGGGAATAATTCATCAGCTTTTAAGAATATTTCTGCACGTTTTCCGGTCATGCGTATTGCAATGGAGAACGGGAAAACATGGTATAATACTGAAGTAGATTCTATAGCTTTTCTTATACTGGATTCTAATTTCGGTGAGCTTTCAGATGAGCAGAAACAGTCACAAAAAAGATGGCTTGATTCAACGGTAATTGCGATGGAATCAGATCCTTCAGTTCTTAATATTGTGATATGTACCCATCATCCCGGCTATACAAATAGTACAGTTGTAACTGATGAACCGGGTGTACAGGGATTTATTAAAGATGCTCTTTTGCATTCACATAAAATAACACTGGCGGCAAGCGGTCATGCACATTCGTATGAGCATTTTTTGGTAGAGTGCAATCTGAATGTCGTTGTAAGCGGAGGCGGAGGCGGACCTCGCCAGAAACTTCACTCAGTTAATGAGTCTGCGCACAGAGACCTATACAATGACAGGAAAGCAAATGATACCGAAGAAAAAATACGAGATTTTAATTATTGCACCATAGTACGCAGTAATGATACACTGACAGTAACCATGATGCACTTTGATGAAAAAACGAATTCATGGCATCACGGGGAAACATTTGCAGCAACAAGGAACATACAACACTCTCCATTCAAAACATCAAGAAAACCTATGAAAACAACAATATATACTCCCAATGCCCCTGCTCCCATCGGTCCGTATTCGCAAGGAATCAAGGCGCAAGGTTCGCTTCTTTTTCTCTCCGGTCAAATTGCACTTCTGCCGGACGGGACAATTGCTCTCGGTGATGTAAAAGACCAAACCCGTCAAGTAATTGAAAATATCTCGGTGCTGCTTGCCGAAGCGGGATGTACTGTGGAAGATGTGGTGAAAACGACGGTATTTCTTAAAAACATGAATGATTTTGCAGCAATGAACATTGTTTATTCCGAATTTTTCGGGGAAAGCAAACCGGCGCGTTCTACAGTAGAAGTAAGCCGCTTGCCTAAGGATGTTTTGGTAGAAATTGAAGTCATAGCCGTATGCGACTAATCCGACACTCTTTGCTTCTTATAGTTCTGTTGGCGGGAACTCGGCTTTCTGCCGCACCAATTGACAGTACTATAGTACCTGATTCATCATCAGGTCAATTTACGATGAAAAAATCTCCGACTCAAGCAGTATTACTCTCGCTTGCTTTTCCGGGGCTTGGTCAATATTATGTAGAATCTTATTGGAAAGTTCCCATATTTGCTGGTGCGGCGGTAGGATGTATTTATGGAATAGTGAGTAACAATTCCTCACTCAATCAAAAAAGTATTGAAGTAAATAATGCAATTGCCGCAAAGGAAACAGCAGCACGTATTGCCATTCTGAAAAACGAGCGGGAATACTATCGTGATAACAGAGATTTAGCAGGATTATACTTGCTTGCAGTATATGTGGTCAGTTCGGTTGATGCATATACAGGGGCGCACCTTTTTGACTTTGATGTAAGTGATAATTTATCGCTGAGAGTATTGCCTGATATGCAGCATCGTGGTATGGCTATGCAATTACGTTGGTAAATCCCTGCCTTTTGATACCGCTTTGTTTTTTTTCCTCGTCAAATCCTCGTATTTTTGTATAATATTAATCAATAATCTGCCTTTGGCATTATATTTATTTTAAGGAATCGTAATGAAAGTCCAAACCATTCAAACGAAACTTTCTGCTCTAAAAGCAGATGTTTCTGTTGTGTTTTTATATGAAGATGAGGAAAGTCTGGCAACGCAGCAAAAGGAAATTATAGCTGAATTCCCGGTTGCGGAAGCAACACTTGCTGCCGGTGATTTCAAGGCAAAACGTAAAACTTCTGTCGTTATATATACAGGTAACAAGCAATTCCCACGCTTATTACTTGTTGGGGTTGGTAAAAAAACCGACCTTACAATCGAGCATCTACGACGCGCTGCTGCTTATGCCGCCAAACGTGCCGCTTCATTCAACGCTGAGACAGTTGCGATGCCTCTCCTTAAATTTAATGAACACTCTGCTGCAGATTTAGCTCAAGCAACACTCGAAGGTGCTATTCTCAGCCAATATAAGTTTGACAAATATTTCACCGAAAACAAAGACAAGGATAAAAAGAATATCTCTAAAATCATACTCTGGACGGAGACCAAAGAAGACGTAGCGGGTGCAAAAGCAGGAGCAGAATTTGCCGTAATACTCTCAGAGGGTGTAAATCTCAGCCGTGACCTGGCAAATGCCCCAAATAATGAAATATATCCCGAAACACTTGGCAAACGTGCCGAAGAAGCAGGGAAAGAAGCGGGCTTCCATGTGAATGTTCTCAATAAAAAGAAAATTGAAGCTCTCAAAATGGGCGGGCTTATCGCGGTTAATCAAGGAAGTGAACGCCCTCCGGTGTTTATCGTGATGGAATATAACGGTGGTAAAAAAGGTGACAAACCTGTAGTACTTGTAGGTAAAGGAATCACTTTTGATACTGGCGGAATTTCTATAAAACCGGGTGCAGGAATGTGCGATATGAAAATGGATATGCACGGAGCGGCTTCTGTTATCGGCGCTATTTATGCTGTTGCTAAAGCAAAACTTCCAATCAATGTCGTTGCACTAGTACCATCATCCGAAAATATGCCAAGCGGCACTGCATATGTACCCGGAGATATTATTACGTTCATGAACGGCAAAACTGCTGAGATTGACAATACCGACGCAGAGGGTCGTTTAGTTCTGGCAGATGCGCTTACATACGCTGATAAATACAAGCCGCAAGCTGTTATTGATTTGGCAACCCTTACCGGAGCGATTGTCGTTGCATTGGGCAATACTACATCCGGTTTAATGGGTACTGATGACGCTCTTAAAGCTCGTATCAAAACTGCTTCTGTGCGCACAAATGAATATGTATGCGAACTTCCTCTCTACGAAGAATACGAAGAACTTATCAAGAGTGACATTGCTGATGTGAAAAATTCCGGTGGACGTGCTGCAGGGAGTATTACCGCAGCATTGTTCCTCAAAAAATTTATTGGCGATTATCCGTGGGCGCATCTTGATATTGCAGGAACAGGTATTGCACCGAAAGAAACAGACTATAACCCTAAAGGCGGAAGCGGAGTTGCAGTACGTCTTTTGGTGGATATGCTTCGGAACTGGTAAGTTGTATCTTAAATGAATTTTTAGCATGAGCACGAAGATTTCAAATCTTCGTGCTCTTTTTATTATGCTCACTTACGTTAAAGGTCACGCAAAGCGTGAAATATCACATTCAGAATCCAAAGGAAATTCCTGTTCCAAATGCTTAACCAATTGCCTTGAAAGCATCGGTGCAAGCGATGCACCTTTTGTACCCAGTCCGTTGAAAATATAGAGCGGGGCAAAGTCAGGGTGCTGTCCGAGGAGTGGTAATTTATCTTTCACGGTAGGGCGCACACAAGCTCTATGTTCCACAACTTCAAAAGGAATTTTTACCGATAATTTCAATCGGTGTAGAAGTTCATCCAATCCTATATCGGTTACTTTCGTTGAAATATCATTAAATACATTAGTAGCACCTACCCAATAGCAATTTTCAGATATCTGCGAAACAGTCAGATCGTTATTTACGATAGCGTTACCAAAAGGGTACTCTCCCGAAAACCGTACAACCAATGCCTCGCCTTTGGATAATTGAAAGGGCAAATAATTAAAATATGGATTATATATTGCTTGCCACCCTTCACAAAAGATGACACGGTTTGCACAAATTACATCTTCTTCAGTATGATATTCGATTGAGTTTTGCTTGACGGTTAAATTGTTACAATCAAATATAATATCACGAAGTATATCTTGTTTACAAAGAACCTCAGTAATTTTTTTGAGAATCAAGTGCATATTTACCCTGCCTCCGCCTGTTATTTCTGCAACACCCTCGGCATTGCTAAACACAGATTGAAATAATGACTTATTAAGGGAATCACCGAAAAATTCTTTCCAATGAACAGCTCTTGTCAGCCAGTCCTTTTCCTGTTCCTCACTATGAAGAATACGGACATTTGAGCGTGAGTTCCATATTTGAAGTCCAAATTCTTTTTCCATTTCGCCATACATACTCCTTGCTTCATGAAGAAAATCTTCAATGCGCCATGATTTTACTAAACGTTTTCCTGTAACTGGATTGACATTCCCCCCGGCACCGATTGATGATGAATCTTTATGGTGATTATCTATAACAAGTATTTGTTTCTTGCGTTTCAATAATTCCCATGCAAGTGTGCTTCCGGCAATGCCTTGTCCAACTATCAGATAATCAACATGGACTGTATTTTTCATTGAATGAATTATTGGTGGTGTATTTCTTTCCAAAGAAATATAAGGAGTACTGACCGATGGTAAAACAATTCATTGGCTCGCAGTCCTCTCAAAGCATCATAGATGAGGCGCATATTATAGTAATATTTTGTCAAACAGATTGATACCTTTTAATGCTTATTTGAATTTATGAGACTTGATTGCACAAACTGGGTTGCTCCTGACGGGGCTTATTGATATACAATTATTTGATGAGGGAATCTATCTTTTTTAGAGAATGCCATACTTACCGAGCAATCACAACTTGCTTCACGATTTTTCCGAGGCGTACCATATAGCACCCGTTTGGAAGTTCGTCAATGTCAATAACTGTTTCATTTGGTTGTGAACTGATTTTTTTGACTGTATTGCCGAATACATTGATAATTTCAATGCTATTACTTTCTTTTCTCAAACCAAAGTACTTAACTGTGAGAAAACTATGTGCAGGATTTGGAGAAATTGAAAAAGAATTTACTGGATTAAAACCCTCTTGTACCTCTGAAGTATTCTCCGCTTCAACTGCCCCGATAGCTCTATTAGCCGTATACGGTTTCCCAAAAAAATCATTTGTAGGAGATGTTGCGGCATACCCCTTACCGATAGCCGGAGAAGATGATTGCAAGCGATAGAGAGTATCCGAAAATTGCGGGTCGGTATTGACCAGGCGATTCGGTTCTGTAACAGGTGTGTTTGGTCCGTTCCACGATGAATTATCAGGATTGAACCACAGATTATTCGAGAATGTGAATGTTTCGGGTGCTGTATTTCCCCCTATGTTAATTGCCGGTTGTGCTGTATTGAAAACAACGATGTTATTACGAAATGTGTTATTACCACATGGAAGAAAACCGGCGGCGGTTGTTTCTTGCAGAATACGGATAGCCCATCGTTCAGGACGTATAATTGTATTATTGACTACCTCGCAATTTACCGCTCCTACATAAGCAATCGGAGCCATAGAGCCGAAAAATATATTAGAATAAATATATATATTGGACGCTTCATAATTTGACCCTAATGGTCTGAAAAATTCAAGACCGGTCGAACCTCCGATATTTATTGCCCTCTGCCCTCCCCGTATAAAACGGTTCCTTTCTATACGGATATCTTTTGATGCTCCTTTTGCTTGAATGCAATTTGACCCGCCATTCTCAAAAAGATTCTGCTCAAAAGTACCCTTATGGCAACCCACCATATCAACCATCGAGCCACCTGCAGAGCCGTTCAGAAAACGACATAACCTGACGGTGAAATCATCCACGCCTGACATTTTAAGCTCATCATTATTACCGGTAGCATTCATACTCCGCCACTCACAATTCTGGATAATGATATGATGAGCAGGTGTCTCCATTGTTGCGGCGTCATCAATATTGACGCCATTCCCTGTTTGCTGCTCAAAGACAAGACCTTCTATTCGCAGATATGCAGGATCGCTCAAATGAAACGCCTGTGAGCCGCCCCTAAAAATAACACTCTCATTATCCATAGCACGGATAGTTATCCATGCAGTAGCATTCCCCTGCAAATTGGCAACGTAGTCCCCGCCACTGTAAACACCTTCACGAATTAGAATTGTATCGCCCGGCTGTGCCACTGTTGCTGCTGCTTGAAGACGCGAATACTGCTTTCCGCTTCCCACTTCGAGAGTTCGTGCTTCCGCCGTCACGAGCGTACATATTACTATAAAAACGTAGTATATTACTTTCATAATACTGTATCCCCTAATACATTATAGAAACTGTTATATGAGTTAATTACCTGATAATAGCAAATCTTTTGATTAAAGAACCGATTCGTACGATATAACTTCCCATTGGAAGTTCACTGATATCAATTACTGTTTTACTACCCAAAGGTCTTGTACTTTTAGCAACTGTACCATACATATTGATAATCTCGATATTTTCTACTCCAAGCAATTTATCGGGATACTCAATTGAAGCAGAATTTTCAGCAGGAACAGGTGATATGACTAAGCCGTGCAAATCTTCAACCGGATTTTCCTCAATTGAAGTTGCCTCACTTGTGTTTGGCTTGAAATTGACAGCGAATGTACACGTATCACGGGTTAAGAGTTTCTCATCCTGCAAACAGAGGGTAGCGATGCCTTTCAAAACAAAATCTTTAGGAACCGAATGAGGCGGTGTTGTTTTTATAAGATTCGCAGTAAATTGTGTTCTTCCGTTAGAAAATCCACCTTTATTATCAAAAACAGAACGTACATTATTTTCAGGGTTTGCAGTATAATATTGATTATCTTCAAGTTTGCATTTTAGAATCGGATACGACGACCATTGGGAGCTCTCATTCCTAAAGTAAATCATGAGATCGCCAATAAATGGTTGTTCTGTCATAATTTTCATTGAATCAATAAAAATACTATCGCAAATAGCCGGCTCTGGGGCGGTAGATTTTTGCAATGAATCGAAAAAACTAAGCGTTGTGTACGTAAAATCAGAGTGAAACTCATGATCGGCATATGCTACACGATATTGGTAGAGAGCTTCTTTCCAAAGGTCTTCGTTTATTGCTGAAAACTCAGGAAAGAGCGCAGTATATCGAATCCCTTCTTCGAGTGAATCGGGAAGTAATAACGGACGGTTTAATGAATCGAGCCACCCGCCGCTTTTGAGTTCATTGAAAAGTGTGATTGATTTGGTTTTATTAATTCCCTTTACACGTGCAAAGCGTTCAGGGTAGAGCGGGTGAAGGGTATTCAAAAGATAGCCGCTCTTTATTCCACGCTGTTGGAGTTTCAAATAGTTCTGATATGCTTTTATAGTGTTGCCGCCTATGTCATCTTCTCTGTTAGCATCGTTCTGAGCAGGGCAAAGCAAACCGGGAATATGCGTTGAGTCTGCAATTGCAGAATTGCCTCCCGAACAGTAATTAGCCCATCCGTTGAACCCCAGCGAAAGAGCCACACCCATCGTATATCCGCCTCCGACCGACATTCCGACGGCATACAGAGGAGTAATCTTGGCAATGACACCGCGAGCTATCAGCGAATCAAGCATAATCCGTGTAACTTTATGGTCTATGTTTTTGTCTATATCAATAGGAGTTGCAAGCCATTGCTTGAGTCCGTTGCCTGTTTGGTCGCCGCGCTCCACTTCATCCGCATTGTAGGCAAGGAGAGCATATCCCTTGTCATACGCAGCATGGCAGAACTGACGGTATTCCGTGCGCGAAGTCCAAAGGTTTCCAGTACCGTTAGTAAAATGATGAAGGGTAATAAGTCCGCGAGGGTTTGGAGGGAAAGCATACCATACATTACGGTCTGCCCCGAGGATACGAAACGTTGTTTGAGAGAATTGCAGCGGTTTTGAATAACGGAATTTAGCACGTATTACGCCGGATGAACCACGCAGAATAATAGTAGTGTGCCATTCATTCCACCTGCCAACCTCAGCAGAACTCAGCGAAGTTTCCCATCCGGCAAATACACTGTCTTCTGCAAATTCTCTTGCCCAAATATGGATGGTGTCACCCTGCTTATACTCGCCTGAGCCGTAACCGTTTAGAACGGTAAGGGTAGTTGATTGAGAATAAAGTGCCGCTACTGTACCGAGAAAAATCAAACAGAGTGTACAAGATAAACGCATACGTACTCCTTTGGAAAATAGGATGGTTGCCGAATATGCAAAATACGGTAAATTTATGGAATAGATAGTATGGGTAATAAGTAGGGAATTGGGGTGGGGGTTACATTCTCCAAAAAACACAGGTTGCTCATTAGAAACTATGACACTATATGAGATTACTCTGGCACAATGAAACATGGTACTCAAAATGATATTCATGAATTTGAAAAGTATTAAATTTGCAGAGTATTATTAATCACTATTACCATATGTAAATGAAAAGTATTTTACGTTGTCATAATTTTTACACCTCAATTCGATTCTGCTCCATCGTTTTCATCCTTCTTTTAACAACTTATGATTTGTACTCCTATTCGATATTGGAGTACATGAAAAGCATAAAAGGATATAGTAGAGTATTCGATGAGATAGACAATGCAATTGACCTGACCCGTAAACTTGATGCAGAATATAAGAACAAAGGATATGTTAAACATAGAGTCGATGAGATTCAAAAACTATTAGTCAAATTAAATAAGATTATAGAATTAAACCCAAAACTACCTGATGCATATTATCAAAGAGGTAATCTTAGGTTTGAAAAAGGGAACTATTCAGATGCTTTAGAAGATTTTAGCAAAGCTGTTGAATTAAATACAGTGTTTGTAGAGGCATATTTCAATAGAGGTTATGCAAAATATTTATTAGGGAAATACGCTGAATCAATTATTGATTTTAACAAAGTAATTGAGTTAACTCCCCAAGACTGGAGTGCATATAATAATCGAGGGCTTTCAAAAGCCAAATCAGGTGATTACTACGGAGCTATTGATGATTATAACAAAGCACTTGAAATCAATCCAAACGATGAAAAGCAATATGTTAACAAGGGCTTGGCTAAATTGAATCTGGACAACTCAGATGATGCTATAAAAGACTTTGATAAATCTATTGAAATAAGCCCTAATGCCCTGGCATATTTCTCGCGAGGTATCGCAAAATATAAATTAAAAGATGTTAAAAGTGCTTTGGAAGACATGAACAAAGCTATTGCCTCTATTAAACCCGATGACCCCAATGTCAATGTTTATAAAGGGATTTCAAAGATATTCTCAGGAAACATCAAAGGCTCCATAGAAGATTTCAAGAAAGTTGACAATTCAAACTTAACTTTTTTTAATCAGGACTATATTAAATGTTTAATAAACTACTCAATAGGAAATTACAAAGAAGCAATAAATGCAATAAGCAAAGTAATTGATGCCAACAAAAACAATAGTAATTTATATTATGTAAAAGGTATTATTGAGTATGATTCGACAGATTATACCATGGCAGTTTATGATTTTGACAAGGCGGTAGAATTAAATACTACACATGAGAAAGTGTATCTCTATAGAGGGAATGCCAGACTTGAAATAGGTGACTATAAAGGTGCAATAGAAGATTTAGACAAAGCAATCACTGTTGACACTTCCTTTCTTCAGATATATTCCAGCAGAGGAAAAGCAAACTATTTATGCGGACATTATAATGAAGCAATAGTTGATTTCAATAGGATAATTGAGAAGTATCCAAATTCTGAATATCCTTATTATAACAGAGCTAATGTAAAGATTCAGTTAGGTGATCTTAAAGCAGCAATTGAAGATTTCGGTAAAGTAATTGAATTGAATCCGAAACTGGTTTATGCATATATCAGCAGAGGAATTTTATGGGATTCATTGGGAAACTTTATCAATGGAATCAAGGATTATAATAAAGCCATAGAATTGGATTCTAACAGTGTAGAGGCATATAATAACAGAGGTGTTTCAAATGGTCGGTTAGGAAATTACATTGAGCAAATTAATGATTACAACAAAGCAATTGAGTTGGATTCTACGGATGTAACAGCATATATAAACAGGGGAATTGCAGTAGGTTCTAAAGGGAATATATATGAAGCAATAAAAAATTACAATAAAGCAATTGAAATCAACCCCAAAAGCGAAAAAGCTTATTACAGAAGAAGTAGTGCAAAATTCACTTTAAAAAAATACGAAGAATCTATTGAAGATTTGAATAAGTTAATTGAATTAAACCCTGAATCGGCTTGGGTGTATTTGCAAAGAGGAATTGCAAATGATGCGTTAGGAAAACTTAATGAAGCAATTAAAGATATTAATAAGTGTATAGAGTTAGACTCTAAATTAACGTCTTTTGCATTTTTTAGCAGAGCAACGATTCAAGTAAAACTAAAAAAATATAACTATGCAATTGAGGACTACAATAGGGCTATAAAATTAGATCCAAAAATGGAAGCTTCATATTATGGAAGAGGATTTATCAAAGCTTTGTCAGGTAATCATAAAGATGCAATTGAGGACTTTAGCAAATCAATTAATTTAGACCCCAAAAATGCTGATAAATATTATAATAGGGGTTTAGCGAAATCACAATTGCAAAATTTTAACGGAGCTATCGATGATTATAGTAAAGCAATTTCATTAGCTCCACGCACAGCTAATTTCTATTTTAAAAGGGGTGATATGTTGGCTGTTGTCGGGAGATACAAAGAAGCGTTAGAAGATTATACGAAAACTGTTGAACTTGACCCCACAAATAAGCAAGCTGCTATCAGTAGAGACATCACTAGGAAATTAATTAAGAAGAAATGATTCCTTGTCCATTTTAGCGATTAACAATCACTCTCTGCGTTGAAATTCCAGAATGGGTTTGAAGTCTAAGCATATACACCCCATTCATCAACTGTTTGACAGGAATAACAAGTTGATTTAATCGCTCATCAGCTCTTTGTCTCACCACCTCATTCCCCAATATATCAACCAAAACCAACTCACTCTTATCAAAATCACTACCCAATTCCACCGTCAAAAAATCATCAGCAGGATTAGGATAGATTTCAATGCTCCGTGATGAGTATTCTTCACCCACCCCTGTTGTCACTCTCGAATCGGCTACCGTCACATCATCCACCCACATTGTTTGTTCTACGGGTGAGCCATCCCCTATATAGGGCGCAATTAATATTTGATTGAATATCATGCCCGAATTCGCAGCAGTACGGAACATCACGTTCTGAGCATCAATCAATAATTTTCCGTCGAACCAATATTGTGCCGCTCCATCTGCTATTCCCTTACCACCGGAGATGCTGTTCAGTTGAAAATATGCTTCTACAAAATGCCACTCGTTTTTGTTGTACACACCTGTATCGGCGAAAGTACGGGTTTTAGATTTCCATAATTTGCCATTAAACCAATAATTGCCGGACTTATAGCAATCTCCCGCAGGATGCGCATCACCCGAACCGTTACAACCGGCACAGGAACGAGACTCCGTCGCTGAAGTTAAATCTCCGTTGATATTGTTTGTATCTATGTTCTGCCCGTCTTGAAAACCTATCATCGGGTAGCCGCCATTTTGCTCAATATAAAGCGTCATTTTTGTCCAGGCAGGTCCTACATATGCATTATTCAGATTTGTGGTAACGTTAAATTCATGTGGATGATACGGCTTACCCGAACCGACATAGTTTGAACTGTACTTAACCCAATAACTCAGGTATAGCGAAGCAGTCGGCGTAAACAGTCTGCGAATCGCTCCTCCGTTCAGATTTTTATCCCCTTTTTGAAATTTATATTCAGCAGCCATTCCGCTTGCTCCGTGATACTCATTCGAAGTAGTAGGGATGGCAGTGTTATCATACCAGCCACGCTGGGTAAAATTCAAATCATCAAACGTCTCTTTAAAAAATATCGTTTGAGCCATTAGCGATTGAGCCATCAGAAATACGAGGAGCAGTATATGCTTCATCGCACTATTTGAATAGTTTTAGTCATTACACTAGAGTTTGTTTGGAGTTTGATTAAATATACTCCCGATGGCATCTGTTCGGTTGGAACAGTTATCTGACTTACATTTTCACTAAAAGATTGAAGCATTACCTGATTGCCGAGCATATTTGAAATAGTAAGAATCCTTTGTCCTTGCATTTCGCTACAATGGACAGTCAATTGATCTGATGCAGGATTAGGAGTAATTGTCATTGCATTGTTATCAGTTTGAAATTCATGCTCAATTCCCGACACCAATCTATCAGTAGCAAATTCAAATACAGAAGGCGCACCATTGGAAGAAAATATCAATGTCTGTGCCGTCAGTGAATCTCCTGCTTCGTACATTTTCCCGCCGTTATTAAGATTCACGTCAAACATCGGGTAATTGCTCCCGCTGAGTATCAAGCCGATTTTATGTCCATTCTGAAAAGTTATTCCAAGGTCGTTAAGTTCGATTGTTGCGGAATCGGGAGTATTTGGAACCACGAGCGATTCGGAAGCGAGAGACCGCCTTAGGCGTAGTCGTTGAATCCCTTGTGTAAGAATTATCCACCTGCCGTCAGGATATACATCGCACAAACGTACGCTTATATCTGCATCACTACGGTTGCATATAAACTGCACTTTTACACGCGAGCTACCCTTGATGACAATATCACTGGTAAGCGGTTCGGTAGAATAAGAAAGCACATCACTACGGGTAAGTAATGATTGTACTTCTTGTGGACCGGTAAGGATGTTTTTATCGGCAGGATTAAACCGTGAGCCGCCTATTGTAGGAACAGGATTTTTAGAATCGGCAGTAAGAGTATCAGGTGCAACCTCTTTGATATTTATCGGTGGCTCTTCTAGACTGAGCTTTTTGCCTTCGCGGAAATAGAATTTACCCATCTTAGCACCTACTCCTTGCCATGTGTCGGAAGTTTTCCAAGTATTTTCGCCCATTTGATAATATTGAACTGTCGGCATTCCTTCCCAATTGCTTTTTTCGCCGAGTAAGTAGAATCCAAAGAATTTCATCCCCATATCTGTCGGCTCGCCTTGCGCGTTTGGAAATTCCAATACCCCTTGTTTGGATACTCCTATTGAACTATGTTGCCATGGACCAAATAAGAGTTTATGCTTACTGCGAACACTTGGATCGCTTTTGGTAATTACATCATTAAACGCACGAAGGACATCACTTGGGAAATGATCGAACCATCCGCTACACATCAAAAGCGGTACTGCGATTTGATCTGCATTATCAGATTGATTCTCACCGATTTTCCATACATTATCTTCAGTGGGATGTGATAGAATAGCTTGCTCTGTGATAAACCCGAGTTTCATCAAACTTGCTACGTGCTCTTTGCGGTAAACCCCGCCGTAATAGAAATCTTCGTACTTAGTTTTGAAATCCTTGATAAACGGTGCAGCACATATCAAATGCGGTGGTTTTAGTACTGCAGTCTGAAATTGAATTTGCCCCAAAGCAGAGCCGCCCCATGTTCCTACCTTCCCGTTACACCAAGGTTGAATTGCAATCCACTCTACTATATCATAGCCATCCAAACCTCTATTGTAGGGAGTAATGTCGGCATTCTTATTTGCATAGAATCCACGCCAATCTACTATTACATAATTGTACTTTGAGGTGTCATAAGGGATTCCTGCTCCGCTTTGCCCACCCAGATTGCCGAGAGCCAAACGATACAATGATTTATTATATGGGGTTTGGATAAGGATAACCGGTTTAGGTGAGGTGCTGTCGCTTCCATAGACATCGGCAAGAAGATACTGTTTTCCGGCATCAGTTACACGAGTTGGAATTGAAATTTCACGATAGCTCTGCGCTTCGGCAAGTCCGGTTATTATCAAAAATAGAAGAGGTAGAATTTTCATAGAATCATCTTGAGCATTTGTTTATAAAATCTGAGGCAAATTTACAAGACAACAGAGCGGTTCCGAAGTATTTGGGTTTAATTACCGTAAAAAAAATTTTATAGCTACGATGATTTTTGGTAGATTCTATAGAAATTTATAGTTTTGCACTAATCAGTAGTTTATAGTGTTTGTATGGTAGTGTGCCGTGTCTGTTTATCAAATTTGAGTGTCTAAGTTAAGTACTAGAACAAAATTAATTGAAAAATCAAATTGCTGTCATTCTGAGGGATTCTTAGACCGAAGAATCTCCGCAAGGCACTATACACATACTGGACTGAACAGCAAGCGGAGATTCTTCACTGGCGTTCAGAATGACAAGGCATATAAAATTAAAATAAATCTGTCTTCTTAAGTAAAGTGACAAAATAAATTGTAGTAATCGTATAGCTGTCATTCTGATGGAG
>CAZGNO010000088.1:0-15861 GCA_964527785.1 uncultured Chitinophagaceae bacterium | reverse complement strand
ACTCCTTCAGAATGACAGAAGGCAACTGTCTTATTTTTTATGTCATTGTATTATTATGTAGGCGGCTCGGCGACTATCAGGAACTCAGCATGACAATCAAGTTACGTCACACTGACTCGCACTAAAGACTGTTGTGCGGGGCATAATCTAACAGAGCTTAGTCGAAGTGTTCAAATACATTCCAAATTATGGATATTAACCGCAACAATTATTTTTGTCTCAGCACTTACTTACTTACTCACTTATCATTAAATTCTTCGTCTTTAATTTGAGAGACAGTAGCATTACCGCTTCCAATGCTAGGATTCAATGTATAAGATTGGACAGAATAATTTTTCGTTTTTACCTTTCCGTCACTTGTTTGAGTTTCTGTTTCAGTTTCTTCAAATTTGAAAATTTGATCCGATTCAAAATTAGCACGTTCTTTTGCAAACATTTTTTTTGCATTATCCCATTCCAAACCTTTGCTGTATTTCATTGTAAGATTTCCCGGAGCAATATTTTCGATGACAGCAGAACTTCTGTGGGAAACAAACATATAATGCAGGGTTTTCGACGGATCTTTAACGTCACTCAGTTTTACAACTATATCATGGTCGTAGCCGTTGTTAATTGTAAGAGTGGACATCCCTTTAGGACCTTTGGATGGTTCGATATACACACCGTTCATGCCACCGCAACTGCTAAGCCCTACCAGAGCAAAACAGAGGGTTAATGCCAACAAATATGTTTGCATTGTTCCATACAATCGGGAAAAAGGTTTCATAGTGTTTAAGATAATAAGTAAAAAAACAAATAATTTAAAGATTAATATGCAAAAAACATAGAACCGATTACGCCTTCTTTTTTCGCTTCGGCATATTCGGCAACCCGCCAAACTATTGCATATTCTGTAGATTTCGGAGCAGTAAAATACAAATAAGAATATGCGTCGGTGTTAGTATTTGCAGCAACAGGTTTCCATTTCCCGTCTTCAAGATAAAAAACAGCAATATCTACATCTTTGATAGTATTCGTATCAGAATATGTAAGCAATACATACGAACCGTCTTTTTCAAAATCCTGCCAGATTTGCCCGTGAGATTTCAATACACTTGCCAGACCGCCTACAGGACTTGCTTTCCCGCTTAGAATAGTCTGTGTTGCAATTGCGGTCAAGCTGGCACTGACAGCTTCTGTAATTTGTCTGTTTTCGGGTGAATATTCGAGTGCCTCGGTATTTACACCCAATGCCTCAATCACTACATTATGGGATTGATTCATCGTTAGAGAGTCTTTTTCAATGTCAATTTTTTCATAAATTCGTTTAACTGCTCGAGCTATCCGATTAATATTCTTATCCACTATATCAGATTCCCATTGCAAACGAAGTGCAGCAGTACGAAGCCGCCATAAGTTACGTTCCTTGGGCAAGACCAAACCCGGAGGTATATTTCCGATAAGAGCAGTATCAACATCGAAAGCGTCTTTTACATCCATTTCTTTGCCTTCATACTTCTTCTTGTTGGACACAAAAGGGAAAACACTGTCAGTCTTAATTGATTTTGCAAATTCTGCTGGAACGGCAAAGTTTATATTTTGACCTTCGGACATAATCAACCGAGCTACCCCAAGTACAGCACCATTTCCATCTAATAGAGGACTGCCACTGCTTCCGTGAGAAACTGCTGCGGTGAATTGAATAAGTTTGCCATATTCTTTGACAACTCTTACTGATGAAACGATTCCATCCGAAACACTTTGCTCAAACCCCAATGGGTTACCGACTACATACACTCGCTCACCTTGTTCGGGTGGGTTTGTGCGAAAGACTAGCGGCGTGATTTTGCGGGAAGCGGGTATATCAACTTCGAGTATTGCAATATCCAAAAGCGAATCCTTTGCAATCATTCTTTTTACCTGGTATTCGGTACTGTCGTTCATCCGTATTTTTACGGATGAGGCATTATCCACAACATGGAAATTTGTGATAATACGGTTAAGTCCAATAAAAAAACCACTGCCGCTACCATCTTCCAAGTCGAATGCGTTATACGAAATTACAGA
Source organism: uncultured Chitinophagaceae bacterium (assembly GCA_964527785.1). Taxonomy (GTDB): domain Bacteria; phylum Bacteroidota; class Ignavibacteria; order Kapaibacteriales; family UBA961; genus JADJXV01. The sequence continues at coordinate 13,815 of CAZGNO010000088.1, read as the reverse complement.
TACAACCGAGGGTTTGACCCGCTTGAACATCGAAACAATATCTTGGGAATAAGTATAGGTGCTCACAACGAGCAGAGAGGTACAGAGCAGGAGAAAACGGGTAGCAATGTGATGCATCGAAATCCTTGTAATGATTTTGGCAAATATAAGATTAGTTTTTGATACGGACAAACGTATGAGGATCTGTGAAAAGTCAATCGTATATTTTTTAATCTCTTCAAAAATAGATAAACTTTGGTAAATAAACAGCTATCAATCCTTTATGTATTAAAAACATTAAAACTTTCCATCCCAATAAATGAAAATGGATTTTGCATTTAAATACAAGGGGTGTTTATGCCGATTAGAACCAAGAGAATTAATTTGATAAGCACAAAATTAACACGACAAGTACAAAATCAACACAAATTCAGGTAATAAAAAACGCAACTTAATATTTTACAATAAGTTGCGTTAATTCTTCGTACCGAAGGAGGGACTTGAACCCCCGACACATGGATTATGATTCCATTGCTCTAACCACCTGAGCTACTTCGGCACACATTTTCGATTTTTGAGAATACAAAAATACGGAAAAACCCTCGAAATTCCTTCGGATTTTTTAGAGATTCTTCAATTTCTCTATCTCGTCACGGAGTTGTGCAGCCCGTTCGTAGTCTTCATCGCGTACAGCTTTACTCAAATACTGCTCCATAAGTTCCATTTTTGATCGTGGACGTGATGTCTCTTCCTCGTCTTTTTTTGCCTTATCACGAATTTCCTTTAAATCGTCATCATCTATTTCGTCATCTTCATCCTCGATTCCGTCCGGAAGGAAACTAACTTCGTCTAGCAAACTTTCCACAATAAAGATAGGAGCATTACAGCGGAGAGCAATGGCAATGGCATCGCTCGGACGGCTGTCTATCTCATTCGATGCAGTGTCAATGATAATCGTAGCAAGGAAAGTATTGTCGCGCATATCGTGAATAAACACCTCTACAACAGCCGCACCGACAGCGTCCAACATTGATTTGATTAAATCATGGGTCATAGGGCGTTGGGATTTAATCCCTTCAAGCTCATTATAGATTGCTCCGGCTTCTGCAGCACCAATAGTAATAGGTAATCGGCGATTGCCGTCAACTTCTTTTAAAATAAGAGCATATGCGCCATTGCTCGCAGGATTTTGCGTTAAGCCCGCAACCTCTAATTGTACTCTTGACATAATAATTTCCTTTAAAACACCTACATATTTATTGTGTTTTGCTCTTAGTGCGTCAGTTTTGCCGTAAGTTTAGGCAAAACCTCAAAAACATCTCCTACAATCCCATAATCAGCTACCTTGAAAATCGGTGCGTCCTTGTCTTTATTGATTGCAACAATTACTTTCGATGACGACATTCCGGCTAAATGCTGCACTGCACCCGAAATTCCACACGCAATATACAAATTTGGCGAAACAGTTTTACCTGTTTGCCCTACCTGCTCACCGTGAGGTCTCCATCCGGCATCAACTACAGCGCGAGATGCGCCAACAGCAGCACCTAATACTTTACCGAGTGATTCTACTAAGTGGAAGTTTTCCGGTCCTTTCATCCCACGTCCACCCGACACAATAATATCGGCTTCGGACACATCCAATTTACCCTCGTTACGCAGTACATTTGTTACTTTTACACGGCGGTCGTTAGCTGTCAGATTCGGGGTAAATTCACGAATTGCTACAGCACTGACATTTTCTACTTTTCGTGCTGTAAAAACATTAGGACGTAAGCTGTACACGCCAATTGTTGATGTTACAGTTACATTTACTTTTGCTTTGCCTGCATAGACGGGACGTGAAGCTACTATCGTTCCGCCATTCGCTCCGAATGTTACACAATCAGGAACAAATCCCGCGTTCAATTTTACTGCAACTCTCGGAGAAAGTTCCTTGCCGGTTGCAGTTGCAGCGAATAATACGGCATTTGCTCCAACGCTTTTTGCAAATTCTGCAATGGAACTTGCTACCGCTGTCGAAGAGTATCCGCTCGCGAGTAAATCATGTTTTGCAACAGCACATTCTTTTAGTCCGTATTCTCCTGCAATTTGTACTGACGAAGCATCGCCACCTGCTAATAAACCGATTACCGTAGCACCCGTTACGCTTGATGCAGCTGTTATCGCTTCTAGCGACGAGCGTTTCAGTTCATTTCCTTTTTGTTCTAGATAGACTACAATCGTACTCATGTATTACATTCCTTTTGATTCAAATATTCAGTGTTATGATTAATAATCCCTTAAATTACCTTCGCTTCTTCGTGCAACAGGCGCACTAATTCGGAAATATCAGCATCCGTATCGCCAAGAATCTTCCCGACTCGCTTGGATTGAGGAAGTTCCATCGAAATCGTTTGTACACGTGATGCAGTCGAAACGCCGGCACGCTCTTCGATTGGTTTGGACTTGGCTTTCATAATATCCGGTAATTTCGGATAACGTGGGTCGTTGAGTCCTTTTTGTGCTGAAATTACACAAGGAAGGGTAGTTTCTACAACCTCTTTGCCGCCTTCTATATCCCGTTCGGCTGTTACGGCATTACCTTCGATTGTCCATTTTGATACTACCGATATTGACGGCATATCAAGTAATTCACCAACCATTGAAGCCATGCCGAATGAATCATAATCAATACTTTGACGACCAAGAATGACTACATCAGGTTGTATTGATTTGGCTGCTTCCGCAATATTTACTGCCACGCTGAAACTGTCTTCACGGGTTTCGTCTTTTACGATAATTGCTTTATCTACACCCATTGCAAGGGCAGTACGGAGAATTTCTTTTGCTGAATCTCCGCCGACAGTAAGTGCAGTCACACTACCACCAAATTTTTCACGAAGACGTAAACCCTCTTCAATCGAAAACTCATCATACGGATTCAAAATAAACTTTACACCTGCTTTATCAATCGTTTTTCCGTCTGCTCCTACCGCTACTTTTGTGGTCGTATCGGGGACTTGGGAAATACACACTAGAATATTCATTCACTTCTCCTTTATTCAAATAGTAATTTGCACCACAAAAATACGAAAAACTCTAAAAATAGACGTGCTTTCCTACTCCAATGCTTTTTGTTATTTTCGTATCCTATAATTATGTATTCTTCATTTTTTTCCATTACAGTTCAAATGAAAGCAATTCTCCTTCCCCGTCATGGCGGTACAGAAAACCTAGAGTACACTACTGATTTCCCGATTCCCGATTGTGGAGCTGATGATATTCGGGTCAGAATCAAAGCCACGAGTGTAAACAGAGCCGATACGGTAGTGCGAAACGGCTATCCTGGTTTGTCAATTCCATTACCCCATATTCTCGGTGGGGATATAGTCGGGGAAATTGAGCATATCGGTGAGAATGTTACTGGATATTCCGTTGGTGACAGGGTAATGGCTACCCCTGTTATTTCGTGTGGGGTTTGTCCAATTTGTGTCAAAACACCCGAACAAAATCATTTATGCTTCAATTGGAAATATTTTGGAATGCATATTCACGGCGGTTACGCTGAATATTGCACTGTTCCTGCAAAAAATATAGTGCGTCTGCCTGATTCAATTTCGTTTGAAGAAGCCACCTGTTTTGGAGTTGCCGGTCTGACTGCATATCACGCTCTCTATACAATTGCAAAATTGAAAGCCGGAGAGACCTTCATGATATGGGGCGGTTCTGGTGGACTCGGAACAATAGCAGTCCAGCTTGCGAAAGCGGCAGGAGCAATCGTAATAGCAACCGTCGGAAAAGATGAGAAAAAACCAACTATTCAAGCCCTCGGTGCTGATTATGTCTTTAATCATTATACCGACGATGTTCCTGCAGAAGTGAAAAAACTCTTCCCGTATGGTATGAATTGCATTATGGATTATGTCGGACCCGCCACATTCCCCAAGAGTTTCGATATGCTCCAAAAAGGTGGGAGAATGCTCCTCTGCGGCATTCTAACTGGACGAGAAAGTATGCTTAATATCCATCAAACATACTTGCGTCATTTGTCAATTCACGGTTTGTATCTAGGTACAAAAACTGAACTTGAAGAATTGCTCGCCCTCGCTGCAGAAAAAAGTATTAAGCCGCATATAGGGAAAGTGATGGATTTATCACAAGCAGCAGAAGCTCATGAATTGATGGTGTCGGGTGGGTATATGGGTAAAATTGTATTGATTCCGTAGAATACTTTAATTACCACAAAAGTCGCAAAAGTACACAGAAGAGCTTTTGTCAGCATATAGGGCTTTAGTGGTTATAGTAATAGAATCTTTCACAACAACAATTTGTCAAAATTTGCGTAATTTACATTCTAAAAGTAACTAAAAACAACGTTCTACCGGAAATTCTGCGAAATGGCACTTTCTTTCTATTTTGCTCAAGCGCATAAACTTCTTCGTCAGCGATTCGGCTCGTTAGTCAAAATTGCTTTTGCAACGGCATTTCTTACGCTTGCATCGGCTGTTATCGCTGTTGGCTATTACGGAGCGACTGCTGAAATAGAGCAACTTTCAGGAAATCTTATTATATCGGTATTTGCCTCTCCTCGCGCTGACAGTTCGGAAGCTGTATCAATTATGCGGCAGGTTCGTTCTGCGCCGGAAGTTGCTTCTGCAGAACTTGTTACACCAGAGCAAGCTCAAAAAGAATTTTCAAAGAGTGTTGGGCAAAAGTTGGATAATCTATTGCCGAGCAATCCCTTCCCGTCGGTGGTAAAGGTTCATTTAATACCTGCTGCTTGCTCGAGAGAACGGCTTGATGCAGTAGTCGAGACATTCCGGCAAATTCCTTCGGTTGATGATGTCATTTACAATACCGCGTATGCCAACGCTCTATTCTCACGGTCGAACCAAACGTCTATAATGATTTTTGCTGGGGCTGCGGGAGTCTTTGCGATATTCCTGTTTGTATTGTATTTCGCGCTTCGTGCTGAAACCACTGCCGGTGGTGATGAAGTCCATATACTTATGATGTTAGGTGCAACGCGCGCGTTTGTTGCGATGCCGCATATTCTTTTTGGTTTCTATGCCTGTGCTATCGGTATCGTGATTGGTGGGGGTATGGTTGTTGGAGGGTATTTTATAGCACGACCAATGATTGGCTGGTTGGATACAGTTCCATTGATGTATATGGAAATCAGTGGTGCTTCTATGGTGGTACTTTCCATTATACTATCCGTTTCGACGGCGTATTCCGTGAAAAAGAAATCGTAATTCATTCCTATATCACCTATGGCTTCCCCGCGAACGTCAATTATTAATAACACTAAACGCCTGATGAAGCGACGACGTTTAGTTATAGGCGGGGTGCTCTTTGCACTTGTACTGGGCTTCGTCCTCTTTACCAAACACGGGCTTATAATGCGCTTGCGCTTGGAGTCTCGTGAACAGGTTATCAACTCTGAAATACAAGAGCAACAAATCATTCGCGACTCACTTCGCAAGCAAATCCATACTCTCATTGCCGACACACTCGAAATAGAACGCCTCGCCCGCCAGAATTACGGTATGGTCAAGCCGGGGGAAGAGGTGTACTTTGTTGGAGGGAAGTGAGGGAGGGTGATATTCAGTATCAAGACTTTACTTTTTATCGAAATTCATCACTCAATTTCCACTATTTAAGATACTTTTCCTCAAAAGGAAGTTTTCGTACCAAACCAACAGTAATCTAACGCTCCATCTGGCTATACAATAATGTACAACCATCAATTTACATCTAAAGCCAGCATCTCATAATTAACCTCCCTAACCTCAAAAACTTGCACACCGTTAAACTTTCAATCCAACCCAATAAATAATTTTACGGTATCGAGAAAAGCAGTAAATTTGACACGGGACTGACTGTCTTGGAAAATATATTCTTACCCTTGAAAGAGAATGCTTATGAATCGTTTTACCCTCTTTGTTCTTTCTGCTGTTACATTGGTGCTGCTTGCAAGTAACACTCATGCTGCCACGCGTGTAGATTCTCTCATTGCAAAACTCCAATTCGCTCCTGCCGATACCTCACGCACCCGATTACTTTTTGACATTAGCTCGGAATATATCCATTGCAATGCTGATAGCGCGCGTATCTATGCGGAAAAGTTAATAAAACATGGAGCAGCAATCAATGATAAATCTGCCGATGCAAAAGCGAATTATGTGTTTGGATACTTGCATTTCTCCACAAAAAAATTCGATAGTGCTTCTGTCTATTATGAGAAAGCACGAGAACTTGCTATAGCTGCAAATGATAATCTTATTGCGGGACGTGCTCTTATCGGAATAGGGCATATTCACCGTGATGCAAAGCAATATGATAAGGCACTCGGCTATTTTTTACAAGCAAAATCCTTTTTACTCAAAACAAAGAATGCACTGTATGTAAATAATGTTTATAATAATATTGGAGGTATGTACACCTACAAGGCAGATCTTGAAAGCGAGCTAAGAGTGCGTGAAGAACTACTCAAGTGGAATGAACAAGCTAAAGATACGATGTACATGGCATTTACTTGCAATGGAATTGCGCTTCTCTATAATTTTAAAGGACTATTCAAAGAGTCTGTCCCATGGGCGGAAAAGGCGGCGAAGTATTTTGCCGCAGCTGGGAATTTTGAATTTATGGCGAATACCTATATGACAATCGGACAGGCGGAGGTAAAGCTCGGTCATTACGATGTGGCAATTTCCAAGTATCTTGAAGGATATGGCATTGCAGAGAAAGCAAATAGCAAGGAGTCAATGGCAAACTTACTTGCCTCCATTGCCTCAATTTACAGTGATTTGCAGGATTATCCGTCAGCCATAGAGTATTACAGCCGTACTATCAAGCTCTACGACCGGATTCCAAACGTTGACAGAGTGCAGGTTAATCGTGCAATTGTTCATTGCGCACTGGGAGATATTGATTTTCTTCAAAAAAAGTATAACGAGGCACTGTCGGAATATACTATCGGCTTGAAGGCAGCCGAAGCCGTTCCGAATATTTCAATAACCGCTCTCTGCAAGATGAGCATTGCATCAGTTCAAAATAAACACAAAGAATACCAAGAAGCTCTAGGCAACCTATGGAAATCACTGGAATTATATCGGTCAGTCATCGAAAATGAAGGTATCGGAGCTGTATATGCTACGATGGCTGAGGTTCATTTCAATCTCAAAAACTATGATTCGACTATTTATTTCGGTGAAAAAAGTATCGAGTTTTCAAATCGAACAAATATTGTGAAGCAATTACAATTTACGTATGATATTGTGAGCCGGGCATATAATGCTAAAAATAATCACAAAAAGGCATACCAATACCTTCTGATTGCCGACCAATTGAAAGACAGTTTGCTTACACTCGATAAAACAAGACAAATAGGTCATATTGAAGCAACATATCAGATAAAACGCAAGCTCGAAAAAGAAAAGCGTGACCGTGAAGCCCGCGAACTGATAGAAACAGAAGCCCGCGAACGTAAAAATACAATAGAATACTTAGGGCTTTTGATTTTCATTTTCGGCTCGCTGGTTTTGGTCTATTTTGTTCGGAACACAAAAGTTTCTGCGAAAGCAATCGAGAAATATATTTTCTTTATTTTTCTTCTGTTTTTCCAATTTGTTTCTATGCTTTTGAATGACCCGATAGAAATGATTGCACACGGCGACCAGATCATTGCGCTTGTTGCCTCGCTTCTCATTGCCATTGCTATTACCCCCATACATGAGAGCTTGCATAATTTCATTGTGAAAAGAATCAGCCGTCGCAAAGTGAATACAAAGCAGTATGAAAAAGCAATAATGAGTGAACTGCAAAAATCAATTGAGATACCGAGGAAGGTGCCGGAAAATGAATCCAAAGTTAATGGTACTTCACCATCATCGAAAAATGATGGGGATAAGGTATAATTCCAAATAATTATTTCTAGGGAAATTCATGTACACACCGAAATACAATTTGATGACGGACAAAGAAGAAATTATAAATTTTATAAAAACATATAGTTTTGGAATTATTATCACTTCAACGGATAATTATCCGGTTGCTACACATTTGCCGTTTGTAGTATCGGAAAAGGACGGTGACATTTTCCTTACATCGCACTTTGCAAAGGCAAATAAGCAGTGGGAACAGCTAATTGACAGAGATGCTCTCGTGATTTTTTCAGAACCGAATGCATATATTTCACCGACGTTTTATGACAGTACGATGGAAGTTCCTACGTGGAATTACATAGCAGTTCACGTATATGGAAGAGGGAGGATTTTGACAGAGAGCAGTGAGTCTTTCGAGATGTTGGAGATGATGATTGATTCTTTTGAAAGGAGTTACAAAGAACAATGGGAGGCACTTCCGGCAAAATTCAAAAATAGTTTGGTAAAAGAAATTGTTGCATTTCAAATAATAGTATCAGATATTCAGGGAAAGAAGAAAATAAGTCAAAATAAAAAGAAATCTGAGAGAAGCAGGATTATTGCTGCTTTTGAAGCAAGTGATAAGTCCCAAGAGAATGTTATTGCTGAATTTATGAAAAGGAATGAGGAACTGTAAACTATGTCGTAAAAAATACTGTTGCAGTACGCTTAGCGTATTAACGTAGGCGTTAATTTCACATCACAATTAATTTCAACGGTGTCAATTACCGCTCCTCGTTTTTTATAGAATTCAATTGCTTCAGTGTTCCAGTTTGAAACCTGCCACCGGACTTTGGTACAATTCTCCAGCTTTGCCATTTCAAAAATAGAATCCATCAGTAACGAACCGATTTTTTGACCACGATGCTTCTCAAGTACATATAAATCATCTAGGTACAGTGCCTTTCCTGTCCACGAATAATATGCGAAAAAATAGGTGGCAAACCCGATAATAGTGTCACCAATAACTGCGACCAAACAGTGAAAATAGTCTTTATCTCGCATCATTTGTTCAGTAGTAATTGATACTTTTTCAGGCGTTTTAATGAATTCGGCGAATTGTTTAATTAATTCATAAATTGCACAAAATCATTTTCAGTGGCTTTTCGTATAATAACGCTCATTAATTTATTATCCATTATACTGATACAGAATCCTGTTTCTTACGTCGAACAAAACTGAAAATAACAACAATAATAGAAATGCCGAACGTAATTTTCGGAAGCCAATCACCATACTCTATATAGAATGTACTGCCGTTCAAAAGCGGTATCGTCTGGGCTAGTCCACACGCCTGATACGATGGAGCAACCGAATAGGATGCCCCCGAAGGTGCAATGAAACCCGAAACTCCTGTATTTGCGCACCGTGCAATAGCACGGCGGTTTTCTATTGCCCGCATAGCAGCTATCTCATAATGTTGCTCAGGTCCGAACGTATGATTGTACCACGCATCATTCGTTATCACAACAAGCATATTTGCGCCTTGCGCTGTATAATTCCTTACAAAATCAGGGTAAATGGACTCAATACAAATGATACACCCGATTTTTGCAGTATCATAACCAAACTTACGTTGTTCTTGGATAGGCAATACCAAAGGTTTTTGAACTGTTCCTTTCATCCAATTGGAAATTCCCACACCCCACTCAAGCCATTTCACTAAAAATGGTAATTGTTCAACAAATGGTATATACTCAGCAAAAGGTGTAAGTCGCATTTTTCGATGAATTGGGAAATCATGCTTTGCCGTGTCGGGAAGAAGCAGAATTGCTGAGTTGTGGGCAGCATAATAGCTGTCAGTTCCACGTAGTTTCTTTACCATTGGTGGTAAATTTGGCGAAGGTGCGAATGTAACGATTTCTGAGAATCCGGTGAGCAGGGCAGTATTGCTTGTGGTAAGTCCGCGCTGCAAGAAACTAAAATTATGTTCGCTGCTGACGCTCATTCCGAGATAGGGAATGGCTGTTTCACTCCAAAGTACGAGGTCAATGTGGCCTTCGGCGACAAGTGAATCTTGGATACGTCTATGGATTTCAACTTGCTGGTAGGAATCATTTTCCCATTTTTGCCAAGGATTGATATTGGGTTGGATTACTCCCACTGAAATAGTATGCGTTGTTTGTAGAGAATTTTCCGGAGAAAATTCGACAGATCGAAAGTACCCATATATGCTAGGAATAGCAAGCACGGGAAGGATACACAATACGCACCGCAAAGCGGCAGCTTTCATTGATACCGGGGATTTGGTGACAATAGTCCCGCGAGATACAAAGTGCCAGTAGGCAAGAATTGAATTGACAGCCGCCACTATAAACGAAACTCCCCATACGCCTGTACTGTCAGCTATCTGAACGATGTTGAGGAAGTGCATCTGTGTATAACCGAGCGAGAGCCATGGGTACGAGGCATCCGACAAACTATGTAGCCATTCAAAAGCCACCCATAAAAATGGCAATGACCAAACGGCTGCACTAAGCCCTAATTTCTTACGAATTAACCGATAACCTACAAACGGAATCATAAAAAAGAACGGGTGTCCAATCCCAAGTGCAATTCCTGAAGCCATAAGGAATGGGTCGGTATTTGATTGCCAACTGCCGACCCACCAATTGCCAAGTCCATGAAATGCAAAGAAAAAGACATATAATATTGCAATGGTATGTTTGCGCGATGTGGAGCGTTCGAGCGCAACAAGCAATGGCAGAAAACCGGCAAAAGAGAGAATTGAAAGATTGAGCGGTGCAAAACCAGCGGCAAGAAATAATCCGCCGATAAATACTAATCCGTATAGTGCCATAAGTATTTGATGTGAAATGTGGTAGGGTCGTTAAGGAAATTTATGGGAAATAATGTCGCTGTCTTCCTGACGAGAGTTACACACAACGAGCGAGAATGTTACAGAACAAAAATTAAAACCCATATTTCAGTTGCTGACCGTAATTGATTCTTCCTAGCTCAATGCACCTTGTTTGGCAAGTTCGTCTGCACGTTCATTCCAGAAGTTTCCGGTATGCGCCGCAACTTTTTGCCAGCGGATACGGATCCCGCTTGTGCGAACGAATTGTGCGTATCGCTGGGTAAGCGGTAGCTTTGCTTTCCACTTCCCGGTTACCCAGCATTCGATGCCCATATAATCATAGAAAATTGTAATTTCATTTATATTATTAATCTTACACCATTGAACAGCTTTCCCTACAGCGAAAAGTTCACCGGCAACTTGACGGGTTGCTACATATTCTTCATTATCCACCGAGCCGCAGAATTCACCAGCCGGTTTGCCGTTTTGCAGAATTACCAGCCCATAGCCCACTTTCCCGTGAATAAACGATCCATCCACATAAATATGCACTGTTCCGTTTGTTTGCGAGGCAGAAGAGGTTGCAGTCGTTGGTGATGCTTTTTTTTCGAGAAAAATCTCCTCTACCTGGGCAAAAACATCATCAGGGAGAGCACCGTTTTTCAGTGTAAAGGTTTTTTTAGTGGGGGCATAGTAGAGAGTAACCGTGCCTAGTAGATTCCCATTGAGTGAAATAGTAATTTTTACTAAATACTGCCGGAACGATGCTTCGACAAGTTCACCGGAAAGACCGTGTTGCAGTTTTCCGATAAATTCTTTGGCTTTCACGCGAAGTTCGGGCTCGTATGGGCTATTCTCCATCGTGCATCTTTGCTGAAATATGTTCTAGAATTATGGCAGCACATGCATTTTTAGTCATGGGCGGGAATGCTTCTTCGGCGTCGGCAGTAATAATCGTTATGGTGTTGTTGTCACCCCCGAAACCGCTCATAGGTTTATTTGCGGAATTGAGGATAATCAGATCACAGTTTTTTGAGCTTAGCTTCGTTCGGGCATTTTCAATTTCATTTGCAGCTTCAAGCGCGAACCCGACGAGCATTTGACGGTTCGTTTTGATTGCACCGAGCGATGCCAAAATATCTTTGGTAGAGCGAAGTTCGAGTTTCATGGTATCGCCTACATCCTTTTTCTTCAATTTGCCTGAGACCGACTGAACCGGAGAATAATCTGCGACTGCAGCAGCCAAGATTGCAATATCGGACTTATAGAACTGCTGCATTACAGCGTCGTACATTTCAGATGCTGATTCTACATCTATCCGTAATACTCCGTTCGGGGTGGGTAATGAAACAGGTCCGGCAACCAAGAGAACATTTGCACCTAATTTAACGGCTTCGGAAGCAAGGGCAAACCCCATTTTGCCCGAAGAAAAATTTCCTATAAACCGCACATCATCAATTTTCTCATAGGTAGGTCCGGCAGTAATTAGGATTGTTTTACCGTCGAATAGATTCTTGCCTTTGGGGTGAAGCGAATCTTTTAGCTTTTGAAATTCCAATTCAGCAGTCCAAACGTCTTTTTCAATTGCATCGTCCAATGAAAATGCCGGTCTATTAAAAGCTTCTGTAATAACATCTTCCGTTACTGTATCTTCGCTTTGGGGAGTTATTGCAGTATCATCCGCAACTTGAGATACTTCACTTGAGGGGGTGAAATCCGAAGTAGGAGTTGGTAAATTTTCTGAAGGAGCAGATAATTTTTCCATCAAAGTACCGAATACTTCGGCAGCGGAGTAAGAATCTTCCTGAACAGTCGGGAAACCTTTGAAAGGACTGTGAAATCCGCCCGAATCGGTCGTACCGTTTTGTCCGGCAGTTGGTGATTTTGCGCCTATTGCGAAACGCAGTGCATTCAGTAAAACATCCATTTCGGGAAGCCGTCCCACGCCATACAAACCGCTTGCAAGTTCACCTTCGGCTGGAGGAACAATCGTTATACCGTCGCGCTCTAATTGAATAACATTTCGGAGCACTGCAGGATGATGCCACATATCGGTATCCATTGCAGGAGCTACGACCAGCGGTGTAGAACGGGGGAGGGCGGAGGCAACCACCGACAGTGCGGTATCGAAAATTCCGTTTGCCAGCCGTGAGAGAGTCGTTGCAGATGCCGGAGCAATAATCATTGCATCACACCAGCCAGCCAAATGAATATGCCACGAACCGCCGTATTGCAAATCATCATCGAACATTTCCATTGCAACCGGATTCTTCGAGAGGTTTGTCAGTACAAGCGGTGAAACAAATTTTGCAGCAGATGGTGTCATCACTACCCGCACTTCGGCACCGGACTTGATAAGTTCACGAATCAACATCGGAGTTTTATACGCAGAGATACTTCCGCTTACTCCAACGATAATTTTTTTTCCTTTGAGCATATTCCATTGCAAGAGTAGCTACTAAAAAAGCCATTAAGCGGTGCTCAATGGCTTGATTTAATTTTTGTGAGAAACGCACCAACCTGATTACTTTGCTTCTTTGGCATCAGGTAATCGGTAAGTCAGAAGTCCTGTACTGATTTCCTTCATTGATTGGAAGGTCGGCTTCGGGAGAACATCAAATTCGCGGCTGATAGCAAGTTTGTCGTAGTTCGGTCCTTCTGATTCATCAGCATCATTTTCCACGTGTTCCATACGGCGTGAAAGCTGGTATTTAATTTGGTCATTAATCTGGCGAGAGCGAAAACCCATCGCCACAATTGACTGATAGATACTCCCTTTGGCGGATTCAACCATCCGAACTTCAACAGGGTTAACAATATAGGTGCTCATTTTTTCCTTTCAAAGAAAGAATAGTATTAAAATTCTGACACAAAAATACGTTTTTTTTATCATATAACGAAATACAAACTGATATTGTCAAATGGCAATAAGAAACTATTGTAGATTCTCTTCGCTGCAATCCTAATTTATCGGTTTCTTCCAAGTTTTTTTTGTGACCTAAAACAGCAATGTAAGTGCTGAGACAAAAATAATTGTTTCGGTAAATATCCATAATTTGGAATGGAATTGAACACTTCGCTGCCGCTGTAAATGACATCTCTTACATTGCCCGTCATTCTGAGTGCAAC
>CAZGNO010000087.1:0-15862 GCA_964527785.1 uncultured Chitinophagaceae bacterium | reverse complement strand
GAAAACCTTCAAGGTCTACATTTATAACATATCAATGCACGGCGGTATACAACCGACCTGACCTGAAACCGCTGAGCATTTATTGGCTATAAAGTAGAGATAGGGCATTGCCCTATCCCTCGTACATTGATGATAGTCTGATGTTAGTATTTATATGTGCAAACGTAGATAGGGCATTGCCCTATCTCTACATGTGATACGGGTTCACAATATAACATATCTTTGCACGGCGGTATACAACCGACCTGACCTGAATACTTAACCTGAATTTCAAAGTCTTACTTCTTAAAGAATTACCTGAGTATAATTTCTGATATTCTATTGTCGAGAAAATGTTAATTTCGCTCTTCAACGGATTTATACATTTTTGTACATCGGACTATGAAATTACTCCTATTCCTTTTTTTAGTAAGTGTCCAATCGTTATTTTCTCAGAAAATTCTCGTTAACGACCCCTCCTCTCCACTTCTTAAGGTTGCTCAGCCGTTTGATGTGATTCATTATGACGCAGATATAGACTTAATGAAAGCCCCGTTAGCAGATATGTCCGGTGTATGTGAAACAACACTTACTTGGGTTGCTGATAGTCCGGGTGGTAATTGTTTCTTCTTTCATCTGCGAGGTCTGACCGTAGATTCTGTTTTTTTTAACAGTTCAAAAACAACCTTCACTCCATATTCAGAACCAAGTTCCGCCCTCTACTCCTATTGCGTAGTTGCCCCTTCTTCTGTCAATAAGGGCGACACCTCCTCTATAAAAGTGTACTACAGTGGGAAAATGAACTGCGAAAGTGGCGGATCGAGCAGTTGGTGTGGCGGAATAACTTCTTCAAATGGTTCACTTTACTCGTTGGGTGTTGGTTTTTTTGCTAATTATGTCTCTACAACAAGACACTGGCTTCCTTGTTTCGACCACCCTTCTGACAAAGCAACATTTCATGCACGATTCAAAGTTAGAACCGGTATGACTGTAGCAAGCAATGGAATTGGAACAATGACAAATCATGATGATACAACATTATTATATGAATGGAAGCACGATATTCCCTGTGCAACATATCTCTATACTTTTGCTGTTAATACTTATGTTCCCCTGTCGTTCGGCACGTCTGAATTGCCAATGGTCGTCTATTCAAAACCAACCGATACAGCCAGTACGCGTATTTCATTCAAGCTCTTACCGCGAATGGTACGTACATTTGAAAAATTATACGGGAAGTATCCGTTTGAAAAGGTCGGCTATGTCAATACCCCTACGGGTGCAATGGAACATCAAACCATGATTGCATTTCCAACATTTTTATCACAACGGAAGGACACAGTAAATTCAACTGCTGCTCATGAACTAGCCCATCAATGGTTCGGCGATGCTGTGAGCCCCGAAGACTTTCGCCATGCGTGGCTCAGTGAATCGCCCGCAACGTTCAGTGAAACTGTATGGGCTGAAGAATTAGGTGGAAAGAAAGGGTATATTGCTGCACAAAATACAAGGATGAACAACTATTTCACAGAAGCAAAATCAGAAGGCATATTTCCGCTCTATGATTTCCCGCGTGTCAAACCAAGCAGTAATTATCCGGGAACTATTTACAACAAAGGTGCGGTCGTATTAGGAATGCTTCGTTATGAAGTCGGTGATTCATTGTTTTTTACCTCGATGAGGAAGTATGTCGAGAAATTCAAGTATTCCGTAGCAACCACCGAATTATTCAAGAATACATTTGAAGAAGTAACCGGGCGTGATTTATCATGGTTTTTTAATCAGTGGGTATATCGAAAGGGTTGGCCCATTCTGGAAGCATCCTGCTCAAGAATCACAGCAAATGGAGGGGGTATAACAACACGCGTATCAGTTCACCAAATTCAAACGGGTGATTCACTCTTTATTCGTGTTCCTCTAGAAATGACTTTTTTCAAAGATACTGACACACTTATATCAGTTATCCGGCATTTATCAACAAAGGACACAACCTTCGTCCTCGACAATATTGCAGACTTTACTTCAATGACCATAAATCAAGGTCAGACCCTCCGAGCACTGCTCCAAACACCGAAAGCTACGGCAGTGGATGAATATAGCTCAGAAAAAGAACTGCCGGAGTTGAGAGTTATTCCCAATCCGGCAAGTTCTGAAATATGGATGTCGTTTGCCTCGCTCAGCATATGCAGTGCAAAGATGACTGTCGTTAATTCTATCGGAGAAACAGTACTGGCAAAGTCTGTTTCCGTAAAGACGGGCGATAATTCGTATACATTAGATATAAAAGAATTACCATCAGGAGCATACACCATCACACTTACTCTTCCGCATGGAGCATATTCAACTCCATTATCGGTCGTAAAATAACCGATAAAACAGTTCTTATTTCTTAGGTGTTGGGGCTGAAACTGCCTTGTCTTGACTATTAACAGAATTGTTAACCGGCGTATTTGTTACAGCTGCTCCGCTTGTTGTTGTCGTTGTTGTAAATCCTTCTTTCACATCACCATAGGCGGTAATGTCAATAGTAGCATAATCTGGGTTCGATGTTGCGATTTTGCAAGTAGAAGTATAGTACCCTTTTTCTTTTGGGGTAATAGATGCAGAAACTTCGAGTTCAGTACCCTTTTTAATTACTTCGCCTTTTTTGATATTGAGTACCATACCGTTCGTGGTAGTTATATCACCAATTGTGACATCACTCTGTGAATTATTTTGAAGACGTACTGTAGCTTTTGCCGGTGTACCTACGGTTAGCCCTGAAAACGCAAAGTAAGGCGAAGGTGCGATGTTTATATCACGGGTAATATCTGCTTTCAATGTCAGGATTTTTGTAGGTACTGCAGGATCATTACTGGTAATAGACACTGATTTTGAAATATGCCCCGAAGATGTACCAAGATTCAGAGAAATTTCTGTTTTTCCGATTTCACCGGGTTTCAATTCTTTCTTGTCGAGCTCGGCTGATTTGGTACAGCCACAGCCGGGACGAACATCCGTTATATTGAGCACCTGATCGCCGGCGTTTCTAATCTGAACCACTGTTTTCAATGGGGTATCTTTGGCTTTCACTTTCCCCCAATCATGAGTATCACCGCCAACAATTTCGATTTTTGGTTGCGCGGTTGCAATCGCTGCTGCTGCAATAAATATGGCAGCAAAAAGACTAACTTGTTTCATAATACTAATCCTATAAAAAATATATAAATAAAAAATTAAGAGATTTATCAGCAATTTGACAGTTTTGGGAAAACAGATTATAAATATCGTCTATTTCTTGACTTCACCGACCGATATCAGCAGAACATTTGCAGCACCGTTTTCAGCCCTGACTTGAGCAATAGCGTTAAGCTGCCCTTTGCCTGTCGGCGTTATCGAACCGATTATTGTCTTTTTTTCACCGGGTTTAAAAACCGTTCCTTTCTTTATATTCAGTGAAAGTCCGTTTGAGGTTGATATATTTTCAATGGTAACATTTTTAGATGATGTATTTTCCATTGTAATTTGTGCTGAGGATTTTTTACCGATTTTTAAATCAGTAAACATGAGTACACCGGAAGGGCTTACCTTCAAATCCTGAGCCGGTTGCTGAGGTGCTTTTTTTTGTCCCTGAGCTGTTGTAGGTTCCGGATTGGCTAGAACCGGAGCAGGTGCCTGTGAGTTGCCAGCAGGAGTTACGGGGTCATTAGGGTTACGTGCCGTACCATACGCGGTAATTTCCATTACAGGAAATGAAGTGTTGGATGTTTCAATTCTGCATGAAGTTGAGTAATACCCTTTTATTTTTGGTGTCACCGATGCAATAATTTCAAGTTTTGATCCTTTTTTCAGTACAGTCCCTTTTTTAACATTAAGGGTTACTCCATTTAATGCGCTTGCGTTATTGATAACAATATCCTCAGGTGAATTATTTTGCATAAAAAGCGATGCTTTGGCAACTTTACCCACCACCATATCTTTAAATGCGAAGTAAGATGTTGGTTCGAGGTTTATATCTCTTATAATTGTTGCTTTTAGAAGCAGGGTTTTAGTAGCATTTTTGGGATCATTACTCGAAATAGCGACTGATTTAGTCAGCTGACCGTTCGACGAACCAAGATCCAGAGATATTTCCGTTGAGCCAATTTCACCCGGTTTCAGTTCTTTTTTGTCGAGTTCAGCTGTTTTAGTACACCCGCATCCGGGGCGAACATCCGTAATTTTCAGAAGTTCATTACCAACATTTTTTATCTTGACTATAGTTTTGAGTGGAGAATCTTTGCCTTTTACTTTACCCCAATCATGAGTATCGCCGCCTACAATTTCTATTTTGGGTTGAGCGATGGCGATTGATGCTGATGCCAAAAATACGGCTGCAATACGAGCTACATTTTTCATAATAGTATTTTCTTGTTAAGTGTCATAAATAAATTGTTTAACCAGTAAAAAAAATCTTAAGTAAACTTGTATGTTATTTTTGAAGAATCAATTGAATAACTGCTTGCTCACCTCTGCCGGTACTGATAGCCACTAAATACGCTCCGGCAGGAATTCCTTGTAGAAGCAACGGTACTTTTTGCTCGCCCATTGCTTTCGGTTCGTTATAAATCATTGTTTTAACGAATCTTCCGCTAACTTCGTGCAATGATACATAAATATCACGCGTTTCTCGGAGTGTAAATGTACATTCAGCGGACTCGGAAGCAGGATTTGGAGAAATAGAAACTGAGGATAGTGCACCGGATTCACGCCTGCACAAGTCGAAAAATGGCGAACTTCCTCTCATGGCTCTGCAAGCTCGTTCGGCAGGTACGCAATTGGTTTCAACTTCCGTGCGTGCTTTTAGTTCCGACTGAAACGGGGCTTTGTAGCGCATAGGGAGTGCGTCTGCAAATTCTATAGTTGGTGTAAACCACAGGATAAATTCATCAGACTGAGTGTTGAGTACTGTATTTTCACGATGTATTTTCAGAAAAACTACGGAATGTAATGATGAGGAAGAACGTTCTTGAGTAGATGTGGGTGTAAGTGTAATATCGCAGGTATCTGTTACCGAATAGTTTTTATGAAGCCAAGCATAGAGTTTTGGGTAATGTGCCGCAAGAATCAATGCTTCATTCTCCGATAAATCAATTACTTTCAATCCTTCTATATCTTTTATAGCCACCGTTTTCCGGTGAGTTTCATTCGTTATTTCCTTTGTTGCCTCCAAAACAGGCAGCATTGTCATTGATGTTTGTTGTGCCCTCTGTTTCAGGGTATAATTAGGATGATTTTGAGTCAGAGGTCGTCGTATATACGGTTTATCAGGTTGAACGAGTGTTTCGGCAGTTGGTTTTGACTGTTCAATCGGTGTTTGTGGGGTAACCGAAGCAACCGACCGTTTTAAATTTACTTGTGTTTCTGTAGCGGATGGAACGTTGATGTATTCCATCACAGCAATTGTCCCGCCAATTGTGGCTATTGCAGCAAGTGAGAGCAACCCTTTACTAATCGGTGAACGACCGGAAATAGGAATCGGTTTTGCATTATCTACCAAAGAGGAAATCTCGTCGTCGGAGAGCAACGGTTTTTGGTTTTTAACATTTTTAGCCGTGTCGAAATACGATTGTAACTTATTATTCATAGTGTAATGCTCCTTCGCTTACTTCTACTGAACTTGCGCTTTTGATATCTGCTCCCAGTAGTTTGGCTAATTGTCTTTTTGCTCGAAAGATACGTACTTTCACACCTGTTACCGTTCCACCTTGGATTTTCTGAATTTCTTTGTGAGAAAAACCCATAATTTCCGCCATAACTACTGCTTCGCGTTGAGCTTGCGGTAAAGTATCCAATGCTTTGTAAAGAAACTGAATATCCAATGCTTCGTCTGGCTGAATCCCTCCGCCGCAAAAAAGTTCGTCTATTTCTTCATTCTCCCGATGCTCAAACTTTCGGGTTCGCGTTTTGTGGTTATAGAATGTTCTTCGAGCAATTGTAAAAACAAAACTCTGAAATGTAATTTCGTCGCGGAGTGTTTCGAGTTTTTCAAAGGCATGAAGAAGCGTTTCACTCACCAAGTCACGGGCATCTTCACGGCTGCGGGTAAGAAACAAAGTAAAACGCTCCAGCGGCTCTTGCACAGGTGCAAGCAGACGAAGAAAACGCTCTTGTTTCGTTTCATTACTACTCATTTATTGTTATGTAAAGGATATTTGCGCTCAACTACAGAGGAAGTGATAATTTTAGTTGAAAGGTTACATAATGGGTAAAGATTTTTCGCAATTTACGAAAACTTATGGAATGGAACTTTATACTGAAGTACATACCAATGTAAATAACCTGTATACGGGCATACCCGTACAACGAAAGAACAACTTACATAAGTGTTTATTTAAGTCCGAAAGCAGTCTTTACTTTTTCAGTAAACGTTAGTTGAACACCACCCTTTCGAACAAAAATTGTATCTGATCCTTCGCGATACCATATTTCATAACCATTTGCCTGCATCCATTCTTTAATTTCTTTCATAAATGGATTAATGTAATTCTTCGTACCCGTTTCAATAGAAATCACAGTAGGTCTGCTTGTCATATTTTGAATAACATACCAGTCACATCCTTCTGTATCAATACTGAGAATATCAATTGTCCCGTCATCAATTTCATCGAACCGTTTTGCTTCCACTGTAAATGTACTTGCTTTATTAATATCGAATTTATCATTTGCAAGTGCGGGAGACGACGGAATCTCGCGTGCGAAGGTAGATGCTTCCGCCCTGCAAAATTCAAGCTGCCTGTTTTCGTAATAGACAGCATATTCAATAAGTTTGACATTCGTATTGCTTTTGAAAAAAGCCCTAAGCTTTTCATTAATGTCGGGATCGGCTTCTACAAGGGTTGTTGCAATCCCGTCATTTATAAATCCAAGAACATTTGATTCTTCGGGAAGATAAACACCGACTTCACAGACGTGGAGAGGTACAATGTTTTTTTCTTTACAACGCAAGTATAAGGTATCGTTCATGGGTTGGTAGTTTTTTTCAGAAATTGTAAATACTCTTATTGAAATTTAGTGGTTCAATTTTGTTTCAATATAATTGTTTTTTTTCTTTTTTCTCCAAACAGGATATCCCAACGGGATTGAATCATCTTCTGCTCTCTTTGGAGCAGCTTATCGCTTCTGATAGAGCTAACGAAATCCTAAATTTTGAGCGAATAATGATACATTCTTACGAGATTGAACCATCTTCAGTTAAAAGCAACAGGTCGCTCCTAACGGAGCTAATTCGAAATCAAGAATCCCGTGCTACTAACTGGACATCCCTGCGGGATTCAACTACTTAACTCCGTCAGGAGTGACCTGCTTGTAGAAACCATTTCATATCATTTAATTAGCTCAGTCAGGAGCGACCTGTTTCAATAGACTCTATGTCACAAACGTTATTGTTCTGTCTGGAGCGACTTGTATGCGATACATCATTCAATCCATTTAAATAAATATCTTTCATCGTATTCAATTTCAAATTTTTGCAGAAGGGCAAGATATTCTTCTTTAAAAGATCTTCTCCTATGATGTTCCTCCTGATTCATAATATATTTAACAACTTCGACTATTTGACTTTTTGAATATGAAAACGCACCAAAACCTTCTTGCCATTGAAACTTCCCCTTTATCCATCCATGATCGTTAATAAATTTTGATGATCCCGCTTTAACATCTCTCACCAAATCTGATATGGCAATTGATGGTTTTATTCCTATTAATAAATGTGTATGATCAGGCATACAAAAAATTGACAACATTTTCTGTCCTCTTTTAGAAACAATCCCAGTTATGAATTTATGTATTTCTTCACGATGATTTTGTTGAATCAAATTTTGTCTGTCTTGTACAGCAAAAACAATCTGAATATAAATTTGAGTATATGTGTTTGGCATTAATTTGGTTTGATACATGATAATTTTATTTCAAAGATAATTCTTTTTCAGCAACAAACAGATCGCTCCTAACGGAGCTAATTCTAAATCTTCAACCCAGTGCTACTATCAGGACATCCCTACGGGATTGAATCATCTTCGGTTCATTTGTGAGCAGCTATCGTTCCAAACGGAGCTTACGAAATCTTAAATTCTGTGCTAACGGAACATCCCTATGGGATTGAATCAACTTCTGTTCATACAGGAACGACCAGTTTGTTCGTTATTAATCTTACTTTTTCCTTGATTATCATTCCTAAAAACAGCATATTTACTTTTTAACTATATGTTATAGTAATTTTCCTCTCGTCATGAATCCTTCATTTTTTTCTTTTGTACTTGTAGCTCTTGGCGGTGCACTCGGTTCGGCCGCACGGTATGGTCTTGTAGTAGCGGCTGCTCGGTATGGTTTTCAATTTCCGATAGGCACGTTTACTGCTAATATTTTGGGTTGTCTTGTTATCGGGGTTATCAGCCAACTTGCAGTAAAGAATCAGCTTCTTTCCCCTGAAATGCGCCTCTTTCTTGCTGCAGGTTTTTGTGGTGGATTCACAACATTTTCAACGTTCATGCTGGAAGTCTCAAACCTTCTCGAATACCACAAAATTATCACGGCATCCATCTATGTAGGGGCAAGTGCGGTCGGTGGTCTGCTTGCTGTTTACGCAGGTATTTGGATTGTGAAACTATGGACTTAGGTCGTTAAAATAAATTCTATGTGCAGAAATTAAGTAAGTACTGGGACAAAATTATATTGAGATACTAACCCTGTCATTCTGAACGCAGTGAAGAATCTCCGTATGCTATTCCGTCCTGTTTCTGTAGTGCTTTGTGGAGATTCTTCGGTCTAAGAATCCCTGTAAATTACATCCTTACGTCTGTTTGTCATTCAGAGGGCTTCTTAGACCGAAGAATCTCGGTTTAAGGGATTCTCAAGAACTAATAAATGTAGTAAAAAAAGAAGAAGTTAAGCTCAGTTGATAAAGAAAAATATAATTCTCAAGATTCGATTAAACTGAGATTCTTCAGTCGAGGACTCCTTCTGAATGACAGGAGGCAACTGTTTTTTTTATGTCATTGCATTATTTTGCAGCCGGCTTTGGGCGGCAGTCATGAACTCTGAACGACAGCACTTTGATTTTTCAATAATTCTATAGTACTACTTAACTTTGCTTGTGAAATGACAAAACATCTAATTGTCAAGTAATTTCAATCCCTCGAAAAAATCCATTCTCAATCCAGCTCTCGAACCATCCTGATATTTGCGGTTGAATAGCAGATATTTCACTCGGGAATTGTTCAGTTATCAGTGCAAGCGATTCTCCAAGAGTTTTCCCCGAAGCAAGTGAGCTCAAAATAACAAATGCAGGTTGCTCTACCGACATTCTCCACGTCAAATAATCATTACGAAAAACGACGATATACTCTTTCTTATGACGAATGACCTTCGGTGTGTTTTTGTTGTTAAGAACAGCACTTAAATATCTGTTAACCGGATACTCGTTGGCAAGCAGTGCAAAGCCGACCACCGGAATTAATTTGACACTATCCCACTTGTCGGGTCGGATTGCAGCAATTGCTTCTGTAGAAAGGGTTGGAGATTCCTCAACATCCATAATAGTACTGATAGTATATTCCAATCGAGCCAGTTCAACCAGAAAGTCACGTTTCTTATGATTAATTGTCCCTAAAAATTCAGAGAAATGTGCTCCGGCTACATTCAGTGTATAGCTTTTAGACGGATACTGTTCAAAATAACGACGGGAAATATCCTCGAATTCTTCATCACCAAGAAAATGTTTGACTGCTTCATAATCACTCGTAAGTGCATCTTCGAGACGAGCGAAATAAGCATATTGATATGCCTGCATACGCTCCTTTGGCGTAAGCGTTTTTGAAGGTAGTACGATTGCTTCTGCAACTTCAGGAGAAAGTATAGCAGTTGCTTCCGGCGAAGTCCATGCGTCGTCGTTACTTCCGGGATAGGAAATAACTGCTTTCATCCAGTGCTGGAATTGTTCGAGAGAGATAGCCGGCTGTTGCATAGAGATTGGTATTTGAGTTTAGTTATTATAATTCTGCCTGTTGTATATAGCAGTGCGTTTCCATATTATAAAAATAAAATAAAAACAAGTCATGGAAGTTGTTACAACTGCCATTTCAAACAGACACTTAGCAGGAAGGTCGGTTGTATACTGCCGTGCATTAGTATGTTATAATTTAGACCTTCAAGGTATTAACAATTCCAATGATTCGGAAATGAATCCGAAGGATTCAAATATTTATAGAGAAAACCTATCCAAAGACTGGTACGACCCCGTCGGGGTCGAATATTCAAACGGTGTATAACTGCTATAAATATGTAATCCCTTCAGGATTAAGAAAAAATGCTTTATAACTTTTTAACGCACGGCGGTAAACAACCAACCTGACCAAAAGTTGGTTTTACAACTATTCACTGCAAGGCGGTAAACACCATCTGAACTACAAACTATATTTTTATAAATCGCGTAAATGCAGTCTTACCCTCATACTGCGCAACAACAAAATACGTCCCCACCGGGAAATCAGCAATCGGTAGTGTAAGCACATTCAATCCTCGTGACCGTGACGGCGAATCAATTTCATATACCATTTGCCCGACCGTATTATAAATCTTTATGGATATATCACTTTCTACATTCAAAAGCATCTGAACGGACACTTCATTGTGTTTCATTTCTGCAATTTTAGGTACAGTTTCTACAGACGACAGCAAATCAGGTGAATACGGAAGCGAATCGGCATCAATGCCACACGGAAAAACCGATGAATTAGGTGAAATCGCAAATGTAGAATTAGCTTTATACGGCATCCTGCGGCTGCTTTTCCCGTTATCCACCGTTACAAAAGCACGAGCATCTTTTCCTACGAAATGAACAATCGGAAATTCAGCTATATATTGATACTGTCTATCGGTCGGATAAAGATTATAATCATACTTAACATTTTCAAATTGTACGGAAATTTTAGCGGAAAGGATTGCTGATTCACTCCGAATAAACACAACAACCCTCTGTCTGTCACGCACTGGGAATGTCGGGACAGCAGGTGAAACGATAATTCCCGCTTTGAGCATCGCAGCAGGTACATTAGCCCTTCCATATCCCAAAGTGTCATTTTTCAGTTCTGCATTGGTAGCCGTTTCGTAAAGGTACTTTCTAATTTCCCACGGACGAAGTTCGGGGAATACAGACAGAAAAAGTGTTGAAGCACCTGCCATCAGCGGAGTAGCCAGAGAAGTACCGCTCGCAACACCCATTGCCAATGTATCACTGAGTGAGCAACAGACAACACTTACCCCTTGTGTTGCAATATCAGGTTTAATTCCACCATCGCCCCTTGGTCCGCGAGAAGTAAATGCTGCGGGCGTTATTCCGTCTTGGGCAACTGCGGCTACAGCTATTACACTATCGGCATCGGACGGTGTAATTAATGTGCTGTCACGCGGACCTTCATTCCCTGCCGCAGAGAGGAACAAAACTCCGCGATGCACGGCATCATTTACGGCTATTGCAGAGATTGTTGTTTTTCCGTCATAATCAGAAAAAGTATAATTTTCTTCACCTGATTGATTAAAATTAGAATACCCCAAAGAAGTACTTATAATATCCGCCCCTTGCGCTTCCTGCCACTCGACTGCGGCAGCATAATTATCCTCTTCCAAATGCTGCTCTGTAGGGATATCCTCAGTCTTTGCCAGTATAAATTGTGCATTGGGCGCGAATCCAATCAACGAATCTTGTAAGAAACCGCAGACCGTCGAAAAAACAATCGAGCCGTGATTGTCCTGCGACCCTACATCTCCCCCTTCATTTCCGGTAATAGAATCCCTATTTATAAAGTCATATTCGCTTATCACATTTGCATTTTTAGTGGATTCGTGAAATTTCCATCGAAAACCCGTATCAAGAAAGCCGGTCAACGTTCCGCTACCCATAATTCCCATTGCATGAAGTTCGGGAATACCAAGCATTTGTGCTTGATTGAAAGAATTTCCGTACCTAAGTGCTCCGCAATTGGTTGAAGTGGCATCCAATATTGAACCGGCAATAGGCGTTCCGATTAGGTAACGAACTTCATTGAGCGTATTAGCTGTTGTAAGTGTTTGAAGTTTTGTTGATGTCCGTCTTACCTTTTTAACATACGGTAATTGTGCGATTGCGTCTGCAACTGCAGAATCACAACGAATCACAGCATAGTTGTTCCATCGTAATTGAAGCAATACTTCCGCTTGAAGGAGTGCGAGCGATTGCAAGTACGGCTGATGAAGCGGTGCATCTTCAATGGATAACAGTTCATTTGGAGCAAGAACTTTTCCTCGTCGTTCGAGGCAACGGGTAGTATGTAGAGCAAGTGTTTTCCGGTAGATTGTCGAGTTTTCGGTGAATTTTTCCTGTCCCTTATCCTTAAAAAATACACGATAGGTATAGGTTTGTGCGTTTGAGACATTTATCGAACACACTATAAATACGCACGCAAGCAGAGTGGTGGTATAAATTTGAATTTTAGTAGATTGCAGAATCATTTGAAATCAATTGTAAGTTAACAGTAAAAACTAAATTACCTAATTTTCTCGAAAATATAAGCTCATGATACAGTTTTCAGATAAAAAGTCAGTCGGCTATGTGGCGGCAAAACAGTCGGTTGCTTTTGCATTCCCAAGAGTTGGGGTAATCCGCGCAAAGGGTTCGGACACCCTCGACTTACTCAATCGCCTTTCTACAAACGAACTTTTAAAACTACAACCGAATCAGGGCGCACGAACTGTCCTTACCTCTGATAAGGGGCGTGTGGTAGATGTCCTGACAGTAATAGTGAATAATACTGGTGCTTTGTTACTATGCTCTGATAATAATGAACAAAATGTGGTTTCGTGGCTACGGAAATACACGATAATGGACGATTGCAAGGTATATAGTACTGTAAATGACTATTTTGCCTTGGAAATACTCGGACCTGAAGCAGCCGGTTTAATTGCAGAATTATCAGGCGAGACATTACTGGACATTCCGATGAGCCATTGGCGCAACGTTACTGTTTTCGGTGAATCCGCCCTGTTGCTTCGTCAGCCGGCAATGTGTGAATTCTCGTTTCTACTCCTGTTCGATTCTTCACAAAAAGACGCTATACATGCAAGATGTGAGGAGCTTTCTACCGAAGTCCCGATAATGACTGACGAAGACTATGAAATATTGCGAATTGAAGCAGGAATGGGTGTATTCGGTTCTGAATTATCGGATGCCTACAATCCACTTGAGGCGGGATTGCTTCACTTGGTCAATTTCAAAAAAGGGTGCTATATCGGACAGGAAATAATTGCACGCCTTGACAGTTATAATAAAGTAAAGCAGCGCATCATGGGATTTACATCTGCTACCGAAATTCCTGTCGGTGGGGAAATCAAGGTTGATAACAACGTTGTCGGTAAAATAACCAGTTCTGTTTTATCACCTGAGTTTGGATGGATTGCATTGGGATATATTCGGGGTGAACATACTCATCCGCAGTCGGTGGTTAGTGTGGAATCGGGGGATGATGCTGTGGAGGCAGTTATTGTTGGGTTGCCGTTTGAGTGAGTAGTGATTAAGCTTTGGGACTAGTCAGGACAGCTGTTTACCGTCGTGCATTGGTTAATTATAAAGCAAATTTCAGTGCATCCCAAGACCTTGAAGGTTTTCGAAAACCTTCAAGGTCTACATTATAATATATCATTGTAATATCATTGCACGGAGGTATACAACTAACCTTAATCCTTAGCCATATAAAAACTTAACTATAAGTAGGTTTCTTTGTTAAAGACAGGTATAACACCTGAAAAAATCTCTTCAAAGTTAACAAAGTTTTTGACTGGAGGGGAAAACCGTCATTCAATAATCCATATTTTTTTAACTATTCCTTAGTAATATGAAAATAAAAATAGGACTTATCGGATTTGGCAAAACAGGAAAAGCTGTTGCCAATGTAATTTTACAGAATCAAGATTTTTCACTTGAATGGGTTTATCGGCAATCTAACCTACTCGAAAAACGTAGCGTACCTGAATTTTTAGGAGTTGCTTCAGATGAGTTAGGAATAATATACTCTGCAACTTCAACAAGCATTAAAGAAGTATTAGAGCAACAACCTGTTGATTTTATTATTGATTTTTCTTCAAATGATGGTATTTATTCATACGGTCAAATAGCCGCTAAGCAAAAAATAAAAATCATTTCTGCCATTTCTCATTATTCTGACAAAGAAATTGAGTATCTAAAAGAATTATCAAAATCTACTACTGTATTTTGGTCACCAAACATTACCTTGGGTGTAAACTTTTTGCTTTTCGCTTCGAGATTTTTAAAAAAAATTGCACCATGGGTAGATATTGAAATTATTGAAGAGCATTTTAAAGGTAAAGTTGGATTATCGGGTACTGCCATTAAAATTGCAGATGCCCTAGATATAAACAAAGATGTGATTAACTCAATCAGAGCAGGTGGAATAGTTGGGAAACACGAAGTTGTTTTTGGATTTCCATATCAAACCATTCGGCTAATTCACGAAAGTATTTCCCGAGAAGCATTTGGTAACGGTGCGATGTTTGCAGCTCAAAACTTGGTAAACAAAAAAGAAGGATTATATAATTTCGAAGACATTTTATTACCTTACTTTTCTGTATAAATACTATGACAATAACCGTTATTATTGCACTTGCCATACTATTGCTTTTAGCGTATGTTTTTGATATTTCAGCTTCAAGAACAAGAATCCCGTCAGTTGTTCTGCTTCTGCTTTTGGGATTTATCACAAAGCAAATCACTACCTCTCTTGATATTTACATTCCTAATCTCAATCATATACTCCCCATTCTCGGAACTGTGGGCTTAATTTTAATAGTACTGGAAGGTGCGTTGGAATTAGATATCAACAAAGAAAAGTTACCATTAATTTTAAAATCCTCTCTTGTAGCCCTTATACCTATACTTTTCATAAGCATAAGTATTTCCATATATCTAACCTATTATCAAGGAGTTCCGTTGAAAATTGCATTGGCAAATTCTATTCCATTAGCTATTATAAGCAGTGCTATTGCAATACCAAGTGCAGTTAATCTGCTAAAATCCGAAAAGGAATTTGTCACGTATGAGAGTAGTTTGTCGGATATTTTTGGTGTACTCTTTTTTAATTTCATTACGTTGAACGACAATATTGGTTCGCAAAGTTTTGGGTATTTCGGACTAGAACTAATTATTATGTTAGTGATTTCATTTGTATCTACACTTTTACTTGCCGGATTTTTAAATAAGATAAAGCACCACATAAAGTTTGTTCCGATGATAATTTTAGTACTTCTAATCTATTCAACTTCAAAAGTATTTCATTTGCCCGGATTGATTTTTATTCTCATTTTTGGCTTATTTATTCGGAATATAGATGAACTGCGTAACTATAAATTTATTCAACAATTTCACCCTGTGAATTTCAGTAAAGAAGTACATAAATTCAAAGAAATCACCGCAGAATTCGCTTTTTTGATACGTTCGTTGTTTTTCATCCTTTTTGGATTTTTGATTGACATTCTAGATATATTGAATACAGAAACTATCGCTTTTGCTGTTTCAATCACTGCAGGAATTTTTGTTTTGCGATTTACAATCTTAAAAGCATTCAAAATCTCCATTTTGCCACTAGTTTACATTGCACCAAGGGGGCTGATTACTATTTTGTTGTTTTTGTCAATTCCAATTACCCAACAAATCCAATTTATAGATAAATCTTTGATAACTCAGGTCATTATTTTATCTGCATTAGTGATGATGTTTGGATTGATGAGGAACAAAAAAACACACAAGGGAGCAAGTGAGAGTTATTAACTGATGTTACGCAACAATTAATGTATTGAGTTTCTTCCCTAGTCAAGTCAG
>CAZGNO010000086.1:0-15896 GCA_964527785.1 uncultured Chitinophagaceae bacterium | reverse complement strand
GACTCCTTCAGAATGACAGGACTGAATGTAGCAATTTAATCTGTCCCGGTACTTACTTCTTACTGCATTCTCAAAATTCCGTTTCGTCTCGAACGGAAAATTCAGTATTTTTGCCCTAAGAACTAAGTTTTTTAACTAACTTTCAAACAAAAACAGTGAGCATTACCGTACTTCTCTTTACAATTCTATCTATTGGGGCGATTGCTTCGGGTATTAGTTTGATCACAAGACGCAGCCCGGTGTCGGCAGCAATGTCACTTATTGTACATTTTTTCATGCTTGCCGGATTATATCTTACGCTCCAAGCACAGTTTGTGGCAATCATCCAGATACTGGTGTATGCAGGGGCTATCATGGTGCTTGTGGTATTTGTCATAATGCTTTTAAATCTTGGGAAAGAAGAAAATCTAACCGAGAAATTTAATATGCGCACAACGCTTGCGCTCGGTATGGGTGCTTTATTGGTGGTACAGTTTCTGACTGTATTCTTAGGGAAGCCAACGGGAATGAATGAATTACCGGAGAAAGCAATGTCAATCGGAACAACTGAAGGAATAGGTCAGGTGCTCTTTACAAAGTATTTATTCCCTTTTGAGGCAATTTCTCTGCTGCTTTTAGCAGCAATTGTCGGTTCGATTATGCTTGCAAAACGGAAACAAGAAGCACCGTAACTATATCCATAACTATATTTATCTTTTGATATTATTATGAATTTACAATCAATACCGCTTGAGTATTATCTGTCGCTTTCTGCGATTATGTTTACGATTGGAACAGTTGGGGTGCTTACTCGACGGAATGCAATCATTATTTTTATGTGTATAGAAATGATGCTCAATGCGGTAAATCTTACTCTTGTCAGTTTCTCGGCATTTATGGGTGATTCCGCCGGGCAAATGTTTGTATTCTTTGTTATGGCTGTAGCAGCAGCAGAAGCTGCCGTCGGTCTCGCTATAGTGCTTGCATTATTTAGAGTAAAACAGACGGTTTATGTTGATGAGATAAATATAATGAAGTGGTGAGTATGTCTCAGTAGAAAAGTTATTTTACTCTACCTGTTGAATTTATATGTCGAATAATTATGTCCGAACAATCGTATGTACATAATTATTCGACATATTTTTTTTGTCATTATTGAGTGACCGATTCATAAAGATTGATGAATACTGCTATTCAAACAGAATTACCGAGTGATGTTACGCAAGATTATATTGATTAGACCTTATCAACAACAAATTTACACATGAGTAGACGAGCAAAGTCAAGTCAGGTGCTACACCTGACTTTCATTACTTACCAATTAAAGCGCATAAGCTTATTATATAAATTCTGTTTGCGTACATAGTTCGTATAAAAAGGTATTTATGTTGAAGTCAGGTGTAGCACCTGACTTGACTTGAGAAAAAAACTCAATACATTAATTGTTGCGTAACATCATTTACCGATACCAAAACAAATCTAAAACTGAGCAATCGGTAATGTTATCGAGACGGTTGTGATCTCATTAGGAATACTGGTTACATTAAATATCCCGTCGTAGATATGTACAATTCGCTGTATAATGGCAAGCCCCATTCCCGAACCCTTTTGCTCCTGATTAATTCTATCGAACTGAATAAATGCTCCGAAGTTTTTTAATTGGTCTTCGGTCATTCCTCTCCCACCATTACTGATATGAAGAGTATATTGAGTTTCTGTACAAGATGATTTTATAAGTACAGGAGTTTCAGGTATGGAAAACTTTATTGCATTATCGGCAAGCTCAACAATTATTTTGCTCAAATGTTCTTGAGCCATGGCAAGCGGGATGTCTTCTAATTCGCAAATAACATCATTCATTCTATGAACAGCAGATGCTTTTGTCAAAACTGCTGAAGAAATAATATCATAGCTGTCTGGCGTTATCCCACAACGCAATAGCTGTATTTTTTCCGGGTCGGTAAGGATAGTTTCAAGCTGCACATAAAACAGATAGTTTTCAATGAGATGATGCAACTGCTCGGCTGATGTGAAGATGTATTCAGCCATTTCCCCCATATCAGCCGGCTCTAGGTTTTGATATTCTGATTTGATGACTTTAGAAAATCCGAGTATTCCGATGAGTGGCGTTCTAAGCTCGTGGGGGAGAGCCATACTAATATTAGAGCGCAGGTCTTGTAATTTAGTATTAAGTGTCTTTTGAATCGTATCATGTCTTTCCAGTCGCGAAGATACTGCATGCATTAATTCAAAGAGCGTAAACGGTTTGGTGAGGTAATCATCCGCCCCAAGCCGCATTCCTTGTCTCATATCTGTTTTCTCAGAACGAGCTGTAAGAAAAATAAAAGGAATAGCAGCAGTATTTGGATTCTGACGGAGTGCTGATAAAACGCCATAGCCGTCAAGTTCAGGCATATTTGCATCGCTGATTATTAAATCGGGAGATTGTGTTTGTGCAAGCCGCAAGCCAATCAAGCCGTTTTCAGCTTCTAAAACAGTATATCCTTCCAACTCAAGAAGTTCCGCAATATTCATGCGGACGGGTTCTTCGTCTTCTATAACCAATATTTTTTTCATATAATTGAACTTTGGTCTGTCATTATTAGTGGGATACCTGACTTCAAAAGCTAACTGTTTTATGAAATCAAAACGGCAGAATAAATTAATGATGGGTGTGTTAGACGACTAAGTAAGTGGACAGTATTAATTTACATTTTCAAGGATTGTCATTCTGAACGTTAGTGAAGAATCTCCGCAAAGCTGCTTAAGACCTTTATGTGTATTGCTTTGCGGAGATTCTTCGGTCTAAGAATCCCTCAGAATGACAGCACTTAGATTTTTCAATTAATTCTGTCCCGGTACTTATCAATTATTGGTGTCACTCACTTCTTTCCTCTTCATCAAGTATTTTTTTCAATTGTTGAACTTCATTATCAAGTTTTTTTATTATATCGGCTATAGTCGTCTCATCAAACATACTTAAACTCTCTAATTCTGCAGATAATTCTGCGAGAATAAGTAAGCTCATTGAAAGGGCAGTACCCTTTAGCTTATGCCCGATTGAGTTTATTCCTTCCAGGTTTTTTTGATTATAGCATTGGTATAATTCGTCTAAATTACTGGCCATGCTTTTCCGTATGACCGGAATTAATTTTTTTAACATATGAGCAGCGTGCTTACCCATTCTCGATATAAAATCATTTTTGTCGAAATGAAGCATAAGGGTATTCTGAACTGGAACTGATTTTTCCTCATCTTCATCAGTTGAATTTAGTTTTGGAGAGAGCCATGTAGAAAGTATGTTTCTAATTGTATCCTTGACAACCGGCTTAGTAATATAATCATTCATACCTGCCTCTAAACATTTTTCACGTTCACCCTTTACTACACCTGCTGTTAGAGCAATAATCGGAACATGAGTGTCAATCTCTAAATTTCGTATTGCTTTTGACGCATCATATCCATTCATTTCAGGCATTTGTATATCCATAAACACTAGCGAGGGTTTGCAATTTTCAAATTGTTTAACAGCTTCGATTCCGTTTACTGCTTCGAAAAGTTTGACATTTGGAATAATACTTAGAATAATCGTGGTAACCAAAAGCATATTTACCGGTTGATCCTCTGCAATAAGAATAGTAAAGTCACTCAGGAATAAATCGGTATCCAATACACTCGTTTGCTGATTTTTGACAGTATCGTCCATTCCGACTGAATCTGTGTTCGTTTTAAGTTTTGAAAGAGTATTGAACAGCATCTGGATATTTATCGGCTTTGCTAATTTATACTGAATATCAAGTTCCCGGCACTCTTTATTGATATACTCATCGTCAACCGAACTGTACAGCAAGACAATCGGCAGTTCATTGCGAGACATTTTTAATTTTGTTCGAATCTTTCTAATAGTCTCTATACCGTTCATTTTCGGCATTTGATAATCCATTAATACAGCATCAAAATGATTCTCATTCAATAGCATCGAAATTGCATCATTACCGTTTTCAGCAAAGGCGGACTTAATATTCCTTGTAGCCAGAATATTTTGAATTATAGTACGGTTGTTAAAATTATCATCAACTATAAGCACATTTTTTAACCAATCAATATTCTCCCATTTAATCGAATCACCTTGCATGGTATCCATAGTAATTTCAAAATAAAAACTGCTGCCTTCACCATACTTGCTTTTAAGTTTTAAGTCACCTCCCATAAGTGATAATAATCTACTCGAAATGGCAAGCCCTAAACCTGTACCGCCATACTTCTTAGTTGTGGAAAGATCTTCTTGTGAAAATGCTTCGAATATTTTTTGTTGATTTTTAACATCAATTCCAATACCTGTATCCCGTATGGTAAATAGGAATGTCGTTTGGGCGGGATTAGGTTTTTTTACTATATCAACTTTAAGCTCAATTTCACCCTTTTCTGTGAATTTAACTGCATTACCCAACAGATTGACCAAAACCTGCCGAAGTCTTACTTCATCAGTCCAAATAAATCGAGGGATATCGCAAGAAACATTCAAAAGCATTTCGAGATTTTTTTTCTGCGCCTGAAAACTAACGATTTCCGTAACCTGACTGCACATTTCAAATAGGTCAACTTTATCAATACTAAGCTCCAGTTTATTAGCTTCTATTTTAGAAAAATCCAAAATATCATTAATTATTGATAGGAGTGTGTTCGCAGATTGAAATATTGTGTTCATATATTTCATCTGCGTAGGGTCTAGATTCGTTTTGGTGAGAATATCAGCAAAGCCGATAACTCCATTGAGAGGAGTTCGTATTTCATGGCTCATATTCGCTAAAAATTCTGATTTTGCTCTATTTGCCGATTCGGCTACTTCTCGTGCTTGGATTATTTCATTCTCTGCATTCTTTCTGTCGGTTACATCCATTATAACACCGTCCAGCCAGAGCAATACTCCATTAGTGTCAAAGAGTGCATGGCTTTTTTCCTCAACCCAAACAATACTTCCATCTGCACAGATGATACGGTATTCAATTTGATACCCATGATTTTTATCAAGTACATCCATTTGGGCATCATGAGTAGCTTTGTCCTCCGGATGGATAATACTATTAAAAGTACGAACTCTGCTGCGTATAAAATCGGATGCAGGGTATCCTGTCATTCTCATTACTTCATCACTGATAAAGTTCAGCACCCACTCATTTTCTTTCACACAGCGGTATGTAATTCCGGGTATATTACTGATAACCGATTGAAATTGCTTTTGGCTCTCGCGGATGGAATCTTCTGCGGTTTTCCTTTCGATTGCAGTTGAAACATTATTTGACAGTGTCTGCAAAATGGAGATTTCTTCATCAGACCATTGTCTGTTTCGAGTACAGTCTTCAAACACTATATACCCTTGAATTTTTCCTTTGAGGAACAAAGGAAAAATCAAAACAGACTCTACATTTTGTAAAAGCATGAAGTGTCTGAGTGTCTTATCATTTACTTTATCAATAGTTAAACAATAATAACCGTTATGGTAGATCTTTCTAAAAAAATCGTTAATTGTTTTAGAACTTACCAATTCAAAATCAGGCATAGGAATTCTTTTAGCGCGTGCATTTGCACCAAGCCACTGAATTTTCTGAATGATTTGGCGGACACGGTAGTCCTTATTCATGTTCTCGTAGTAGTAAATCCTATCTACACCGATTAGCTTGCCCATTGTATCAAAGCAGTTTAACAGTGTTGTAGTCCAATTCTGACTTTGAAGCAGACCTTGCGTAGTCTCTGTGATTGCTGCCAGTAATTTACTCTTGTAAAGTGCATTTTCTTCAGCTTCTTTCGTTCTGTTGGATTCTGTTGTAAGTGAAATAATATCTGCAATTGACCGGGCAAAGGCAATATCATCATTATTCCATTCCTTTACAGTGCTTACTTGCTCACAACCTAAAAGACCGCTTACTATACCGTTTATACGTATAGGTATGCCGAGGGTTGAACGTATGTTGTTAGGTTTAAAATAATTATCCCAAAATTCTTGTATTAAATCTTCTGAATATACATCGTTGGCTACGATATTTTTTCCTTCATTGAGAGAAACGGAATAAATTGGGAAACTCTCTGAATTAAATCTAAGTTCGTTTGAATGGTGTTGAGTAGCAGTATCATACAAATCTTTGCATATCAATTCATCGCCTATAAGCTCCCAAATTCCGGCTCTCTTAATACCCAGACCTTCAGCAGTTGCTTCCGTAATTGCTTTGAAAGCTTTTTCGAGTGACCCGTGTTGAAGTAAAGAGGTCGTGGAAAGTTTGGTTAGAATTCTATTGTGCCGTTCCAAAACAATCTGCCGTTCCTGACGAAGCAATTCCGATTCTTTTTGGCTGGTTATGTCTGAATGAGAGCCGGTCATTCGGTATGGTTTGCCAAGCTCATCAAACAGTGCGGCACCTTTAGCAAGAATCCATGCATACGAATTATCTTTTCGACGCATACGAAATTCAATTGCATAAATAGATGTTTCCCTATTCAAATACTGTTCTCGATGTTTGATTACTCTCTCCTTGTCGTCGTCATGGATTAGGGAATCAAACACACCGTAGATATTCTGTATTTCTTCAGGTTTGTAACCAAGCATCCCCTTCCACCGTGGAGAAAAATACACTTCGTTTGTCCGTAGATCCCAGTCCCATATCCCATCATTGCTTCCGGATACGGCAAGTTCAAATCGTTCTTTAATTTCAACAATTTCATCTTTTTGTAGTCGAAGAGCCCTTTGGGTAGAGAGTAGTTCTTCGAGATTTTGCATCAATTCCTCTTCTGAGGCAGCCAGTTCAGCATTTTTAGCTTGTATTTCGAGTTCGGCTTGCTTACGGTCGGTAATATCTATAGACACACCAAGAACAGCCCCTTTGGGAATTCCGGGGAAATCTATCGGTACTTTTGTAGTTTGGAAAATACCTCTTGAGCCGTCTTTGCGCAAAACAGTTTCTTCGGATATGAACAGAGTTTGTTTTGAGTCAATTACTTGCCGGTCTGCTTTTAAATAGTTGTCAATTTCATATTCTGATGCACCATATTGAAAATCAGAGAGACCGACAACTTCATCGGGGGTTTTACCAAATAGTTCTGCAACTGCTTTATTTACAAAAAGAAAATGCCCGTCATAATCTTTACAGAAAACATATCCGGTTACATTATCAAGAATAGATTGTAATTGAATACTGAGTTTCTTAATATGAAGATCTGCTTCTATATTGGCTGTTACATCACGCTCGATGGCAATAAAATTAGTACAAATATTATTTTCGTCAAAAACAGGTGTGATTGATATATTGAGCCAATATTTAGATCCTTTCTTTGAGTAGTTAAGAATTGTTTCATTTATATTGTGTTTCTTCTCAATTGCGCCTCTTATTCGTTTAACAGCTTCAGGATCTGTTTCCGGTCCTTGTAGCAATTTGCCCGGAATTTGCCCGATAACTTCATTTTGCAGATACCCTGTCAGTTTTTCAAAGGCATCATTCACCCATGTAATTCTTCCATCTGCATCGGTTATAACGATAGCATCTGTTGCCTTCGAGGAAATAAGCACCAGTTCTCTGTTTTTGTCCTCAGCTTCCTTACGCAAGCGTATCTGCTTCTCCAAGTATTCGGCAATGAC
Organism: uncultured Chitinophagaceae bacterium; assembly: GCA_964527785.1. Lineage (GTDB taxonomy): Bacteria > Bacteroidota > Ignavibacteria > Kapaibacteriales > UBA961 > JADJXV01. Next base: position 8,290 of record CAZGNO010000086.1, on the reverse strand, counting down.
GAGCAAGTTGTTTGTATCAAATTCCTGACGTATTGAATCATTATGCTCCAAAGAAGAAATAACGCTGAGGAGGGTATTAATACTTTGGTCTCTAACCTTTTTTTCATTGAGAAGTTTTTGTGTTAGCTCATAATATTCTCTGTCGGCAATATCAAATGCGTGTTGTTGTAGTTGCTTGTCATTATCATAATTCTGGTATGAATCACTTACGGCTTGGATAAAATTCAACAACAACGGGTTGTCTTGCAGATTAACATCTGCAAGAAACCGTTTGATTTGCCTGCTGACCAATCTATGAAATTCCATGTATTAATCTTCACTTATTGTAGTAATCGTCATGGTCTGGTTGTGTAATTCACATTTCATAAATGTTGAAAACGGGGCAATCTCACCATAAGAATAGAAACCGGTAATGAGAGTTTTATCTCCCACAATGTCACGTGCAGCTTCAAGTTCCTCATCAATTCGATTGCCAAAGATAAGTTTTCTGCCCACACAACTTATCAGAATGGCAAGTTTGTCACCATCGCTAGGTTCGCTAATATTGCTGAGAGTGGCAGCATCGGCTGCTGCTGCTGCTAAATTATCAAGGTTTGCTTTCATAAGCCGGACTTTGGCACCTTCAGGTATATTCCCTGCAAAAGTCATTGATTTGCCATCTTGATCAATACTCAAAATAGTACGTACTAACTCAACCCCGTCACTTTCAAGAATTGCAAGCGGGAAAAGTAGTGCAGAGCCGGGGAGTTTATCGGCGTATTCACCTAAATATGTTTTGTATAAATCCAGAGCATTTTCACCGTCAATTTCAAATAGAACGTTTTTGTCGGATTTGGTAATTGTACGCATAGGACCGAACTTATCCCAGCCGCCTTTCGAGCCGGCACCAAGTCGCAATTTATCACCATAGAACCCCACAGCAACTATATTCCCTTCGTTTACATCATTATTGAGCCCTACAACTGTACTCTGGAAATTTGCACCGTCGCCGGCTAGCCCGCCAACAACCGGTATGGAGCTTAACCGTTTGTTCAGCCCATTTACTAAATCACCGCCATTCACTAACTGACCATCCGATAAAACAAATAGCAGTCTCAAGCCATCCATATCGAATTTTTCAGCTAACAGCTTTCCGGCTTGATAACTGTCCCGATGATCCTTTACATTCACCTTATGAGTAACAATTTGTGAATACTCAAAAGTAATGCCTGTGGCTATAATTGTATTATCATTGACAGATTCATTATTGATTTCACCTGAAGTAGATGCCACAATAACTGTAGAATCAGGATATTCCCTGAGAATATAATCATATCCGTCAGGTTCTTTCAATTGTTCTTTACTGCCAAAGCAAATTACCAAATCGGGGTTTTTCAAATCATGTTGATTATGATTAAATCCCCATTGCGAGTTAGAGCGAACCATCTGAAATGTTTTCATATAAATTCCTGTAGATATTTTATGAAATTCGACAATTTTTTAAGTTTTGTTCTAATTTTGGTTACAGAATCTTAAGTAGTCGGACAGATTAAATTGCTACATTCAGTCTGTCATTCTGAAGGAGTCCCCTGGGCTGAAGAATCTCCGTTTAAATTGAACTTGAAGAATTATTTATATTCGTTGTGAAACTCTGTAACACTCTGTGAAACCCTGTGGGAGATTCTTTTCAATTTTTCCACAGAGTTCACAGAGTTTATCACAATGGTTCACATAGCTAATTACAAGAGATGTCATTTACAGAGACAGCGAAGAATCTCCGTATGCTGCTTAAGTCCTGTTTTTGTATTTCGTTGCAGAGATTCTTCAGTCGAAGATTCCTCCAGAGACATAACTATGTACTATAATAAAATAGCATACAGTTTTTCCATTAAACTTGGGCTAGAGGTAATGTAACTGTAATGGTAGTAATCTCGTTAGGGATACTCTCGATTTTAAATTCACCACCATAAATGTTAATAATCCGTTGAATAATTGCAAGACCCATTCCAGAACCCTTTTGCTCGTGATCTGTGCGGTCAAATTGCATATATGCTCCAAAATTGTTTATTTGATCGTTGGTAATTCCTCTTCCTCCATTACAGATTTGAAGTGTGTAATGTGTATCTGTCTGAGAAGATTCGATGCGTAATGGGGTTTCAGGGGGAGAGAATTTAATTGCATTGTCGGCAAGCTCAACGATTACTTTACTGAAATGCTCCGGTACAATGGCAAGAGGTGTGTCTTCAATTTTGCAAATTACATCATTTGTTCTATAGACAGAAGATGCTTTTGTCAAAACAACCGATGTAACAATATCATAGACATTCAGTGTGATTTCCTTGCGGAGCAGGTACGTTTTGCTGGTGTCGGTTAGGATAATTTCTAACTGCACATAAAAGAGATAATTTTCGATAAGACGATGTAACTGTTCGGCGGAAGTATGAATAAAATCAGCCATCTCGCATAAATCAGCCGGTTCAAGACTATGAAAATCCGATTTGATGAGTTTTGAAAATCCAAGAATTGCAATGAGTGGTGTTCTAAGTTCATGGGGAAGTGCGATGCTGATATTAGCACGCAGTTCTTGTAATTTATTATTGAGTGTTTTTTGAATTGCGGCGTGCCTCTCCAGCCGAGAGGAAATAGCGTGCAGTAATTCATTGATAGTAAATGGTTTGGTAAGGTAGTCGTCTGCGCCCATTCGCATTCCTTTTCGCATATCCGCTTTCTCGGCACTCGCTGTAAGAAATATGAATGGTATATCTACAGTTCTGGGGTTCTGCCTGAGTGCAACCAATACACCATATCCATCAAGTTCAGGCATATTTTTGTCACTTATAATCAAGTCGGGAAATTCGGTCTGTGCAATCCGTAGCCCAATCCGTCCATTCTCGGCTTCGAGAACAGTGTACCCTTCCAATTCAAGCAGTTCGGCAATATTTGAACGAACCGACTCTTCATCTTCGATAATCAATATCTTTTTCATAAATAAATATAAACTTGTGTTGTACTTCCCGGAGAATATATGGCAGGTGAATTAATTTAATCCTTTTAAACGGGCTTGCTTTAAATTGGAATGTAAACAATGAATGTAGTACCTTTACCAATTTCACTGCGCACGGTAATTGTTCCGCCGTGGAGATCTACGGATCTTTTAACTATAGTTAAACCCAAGCCGGTACCCTGTATGGTCCCTACATTCGTTGCTCTGTGGAATGCTTCAAATAATCGCTCCTTGTCTTCTGCAGGAATACCAATACCATGATCCAGAATTGTGAAAACAATCCTTTCAGGTTCTGACCGTACCCTAAAAGCAACGTTTGAAGTGAATGAAGAATACTTGAGGGCATTAGATAGCAAATTGACTAAGATATGTCTCAGTAGTTTTTCGTCTAACGATATATTCTTGGAGTTGCCTTCCATTGAAAACATAACACGGTTTGCTTCATGCCCACTCTCTGAAATTTCTTCAATTATTTCTGTACAATAGCTATAGAGATCTATTGGTTTGGGGGAGAATACCACCTTGTTTGAATCGGTTCGACCGATAAACAGCACGTCGTCGAGCAGAGAAATCATTCTGTCAACAGCCGTTTCTATTTTAGGCAAATGCCGTTGACGTTTTTCCTCAGTCATAGTATCCCAATATTTTTCAAGCAATTGCGTAGAGGACATTATCGTGCTGAGAGGTGTTCTGAATTCATGGGAAATCATGGAAACAAATCGAGATTTAAGCTCATTGAGTTCTTGCTGCTGTAAGAGAGTATCCGCTATTTCTTTTTCCGCTTTTTTTCTTTCAGTAATGTCGAACCCGTATCTGATAACAATCGTTACGTTATTTTCATCGTCAAGTACGGGGAACATATACCGAATAAAATATTCTTTGCTGCCACTGCTTGACTCTACTTCTTCTTCCCATGACTTTAGTTCTTTTGATTGAAGTACTGCATTAAAAAGAATTTTCCTGCTGTCGGCAGTTGATATAGGAATATCATACTTTTTACAATAATCATAATCTGTTTTACCGATAATCCACTCACGAATTTCAGGATTAGGAATTCCAACTGGGTTTACGAACAAATACCGATGTTTGCTATCAAAAACAGCAATATCAGTGGGTATCTTATTCAATATATTTTCGTAAAATTGCCTCTGACTTCGTAACGTAGAGTCGTATTTTTTACGAGCAGTGATATCTGAAAAGACCCACAAATGCCCAAGATATTTTTCATTATCCCGAATAGGAATAAAGTCACGTTCTATCCACCGTCCATCTTTAAGTTCTAATTCATCGGCTATAATATGTTTCCGCTCCGTGAGTATTTCATCAATTCTTTGAATGAATCCGTCGGCGTTTTTATAGAGATTCTTGGCTTCGTTTGCCATTTGCTTGCTATCTGCACCGATAAAATCTTCGGGAGCATCCGGAATGTTGAATATTTGACAGAAGCGATTATTGACAAGCTCAATTTTCCTGTCTTCACTTTCAAGCAGTATTCCGTCACTCAAATTACTAATAAGCGTCTGTAAGCGTGTAGCAGTCGTACTGATATTAATTGCAAGTTGCTTACTCTCAGAAATATCCTCTTCAATTGCAAAATATTGAGTGAGTTTTCCGTGACCGTCGAATAGCGGTTGTCCGGTAATCCGCATCCAATACGGAGTGCCGTTTTTGTGATAATTAATTACTTCGCAATTGAAAGGCAATCCTTGATTTATTGCTGAGCGCATATATCGAATTGTTTCTACATCAGTATCTTTCCCCTGAAGGATATCACCCGGTTTACGGTTCAAAACCTCTGTTGAGGTATACCCGGTAATTTTTCTAAAGCCCTCATTTACCCATTCAATCAAGCCAAGATTATTGGTGATAATAATTGCATTCTGTGTTTTTTGTGCTATCAGTGACAATCGTTTTAGGTCATTTTTTTGTTCACTGACTTTCGCAAGGAGTTGCTTTATATCATCATTTACGTTTTCTTGTATTTTTATTGCGTGCAGAAAATCAACAGTGGGGTCATGTGCTGCAAAGCTGGCTACGGTAAGTCCCGCAGAAGTAAGCTGGTCAATACTGCCGAACCATGGAGTGCCTACAAACAGGATTTTTGAATCTTTTTCAATTACCTCGAATTGTCCCTTAAAAAAGAGGGTGCTTTGGTTTGCCTGTTGTAATACTACAAATTGACTAACAAGATTTTCCAAATCAAGAAAAGTATTTAAATTTTGATACGGTCTTTGTAGTGAGAAGCAAGAAACAAAATCACTGCCCTTTTGAATCGAGCATACTTTGCCGATAGATTCACCAAAATCAATGATTTTGAGACTCTTATCAATAATAATAAAGAAAGGAAATAAACGATGTAATTGCTCATTCCCAAGTTTTATAGAACTGTTCATTACCAGCTCACTTTGAAAGTTTCGTGTGAATTGCCGTCTGCGCGACTTTTCAGGAGGGAAATTTCTACAGGTATGTTGTATAATTTTCCTAGACCGCTCATAAGTCCGAATACAAAGTCTTGCAAGCCCTGACGAACTGAAAAATAATGTACCTCAATAGAGTTGTCTGTGAGGTTACTTACTGTAAATTCAGGAGGTGTGAGAAGTGGATAGACGAGCATAACTCTATTATGAAACGTGGGTAAATTGACTAAAAAATCCTTGAGCGTATAGCCGCCTGTTTCGAGCAAACTGCCATATTTTTCTTTGCAAGTTTTGAGAATCCAAAATTCGCCAAATACAAATAAAACATCTTTTACGGTTATTCCCAGAACTTCTGCAGCTGCTCCGGCAAGTTTGAAGGTTATAGCATCGTCGTATGGTTCGTTGGCAAGGAAAAAATCAATATCAATCCCTGCTTTTTCTTTTACTGCTTCCCAGGTTTCCTGACCATAATTGCTTGTCACCAACTCTTCGATGGATTTATTTACTATTCCATACATAGCGTATACCTTAAAAATTATTTAAAAAATTAAATGGCATTTGTAATATAGTCGGCAGATTCCTAATTTATGTTGCCGAACAGTTATCACTCACATCAATTGGTTTGAAGTTTGAGTATATATTTGGGCAGGGAACATTGAGATTATGGTAACAGCTTAACTACATACTAGTCCCATCTGCCGATTTTCATAACTTGAATCCATATCAAACTCAATACGTCCCTTTGATTATCAGTATTTAGTACACCAAATTATATGCAAAATTAGCAAATGTTATGGAGAATGGCATTAATAAATTTACATACATTGTAACGGTTTACTAAAACGTAAGCGTTGTGATATTATAACTGAAAAACGAGTGATAAGTGAAGAATTATCTATACAGAAATTTGATGCCAATTAGCTCGTAAGGCAGACAGTCTGACTATACGGAGTGGATGCTTCTGAAAATAAAATGAAAAAAAATATATGAGGAGCGGTTCTAAGTTTTTTCCCATTAAATGTAGTTTACTAGCTTGCTGCTTTTCTGAGGTGCTGCGCTTCGGTTGCGATTTCCTGTAATAGTGCTATCCGATTACTATTGGCAGCCGATATTTCCTTTGAAATAGTATCATCCGGGTCACCCAAGCCGGAATTGCGGAATAATCGAAGGTTGTCGAGAATAATATCTCTTATCTGTTGGGCATTGGTAATACCGCGTAAGACTGCTTTGTTTGGGTTTGCCCCTTTCGGATGCTTACCCCCACTTCCTGCTGTATCAATTTGTAGGTTTGCAAAACCAAAGAATCGCTCAAGCGGACCCTGTGAAACACTGACATTCTGAATGTTTTGATAGGACACTGTAATTTCACGTACTGTCCATGCGCCCTGCCGTACAGTAATGCTTGTATCGGTGATTATATACCAGCGGAGTTCGTAGTCAATTCGAGTAACCACTAATAATATAATAATTTTACCTAAAATAATAAGTGTGATTGGTATTGCAAGCCATGCAAATGCAGATGCCGACAAAAGAAACATTACGATATGAATCAAAAGGGCAATAATCCAGAGTAACGAATAGGAACACCAACAAAACAGGAGAAACTTCCAATATGAACTGTCGGCGCGAAGAATCCGAAGAAATTTATCCTTTTCGTGCCCGTGAGGGATCGTTGGGCTTACCGAATCAATTTTCAGAAGAGGAAAAACTAAATTTTTGATAAAATTAATCAATGACTCAGCCATTTCCGTTTTTCCTTTCGAGTGCAAGACGAGCACCGTGAAGTTCATCACGAATAGAAAGTAGCAATTCAAGTTCGGGGCTTGATGATTGATTAGTGTCAGCACCTGTCCGGTGCTCAAGTTTCGTGGGATTAATCCCGCGCATACGGGAATAGAGGAAATTTCGAATCTGTTCAAATTCCTTCATACCCGAAATGGATTCCTCAGAATTTGCACTGCCGGAAGCTGTTTGTATAGCGACGGTACCAAGCCCTAGCCACCGTTCGAAAATATTACGGGTAACATGAATATCCTGAATACGTGAATAGGTCACATAACTTTCCCGACGCCAAAATATCCCGTAAGCAATTGAAAACCCCTCTTTGTCAAATCGGTAACGCAAAGTATGATACCGAAAATAAAGCGGAATCATGACAATAGGAAAGAAAAGCGTACTTGAGAGCGAATAGATAAAATAGAGCGTGAGCAAACTCGGATGAGGGCGCGACAGTTTGAAAATTTCTTCTTCATTCACCGGCTCTAAGTGCGAATGACGGGAAGCAGTATCAGTTGAATTCATTGTAAACTTTCTGTAACGTAATAGATTATCATACAAAACTACATAATATCTTTACAAATGAGAATGAGTTTTTACTATAATCGGAATACCGTACAAAACGCTGATTTAAGTCAAATGTTTCGTCATGACTAAAGTTGCAATCGGAGGGATGCTACGTATTATGTTGTATCCAGAATTGAAAGTGTACTCCTAATATATGTTTCAAGGCATTTCACCTCGTTCTTTATGTAAACCGGTTCTTTTTCGAAAAAGATTAACTTGCAAAGATTAACGCTACCAAATTTTACATTGATCTTCTGATTCAATGAAACATACTGGGAGCATTTTTTTTAATTTGTAGGACAGATTAATTTTAATTTAATATTTCTTGTCATTCTGTACGTTAGTGAAGAATACCCGTATGCTGCTTAAGACCTTTATATGTATTGCTTTGCGGAGATTCTTTGGTCTATGAATCCCTCAGAATGACAGCACTTTGATTTTTCAATTAATTCTGTACCATTAAGTGCTGAGACAAAAATAATTGTTGCGGTAAATATCCATAATTTGGCAAGTAATTGAACACTTCGACTACGCTGTAAATGACATC
>CAZGNO010000085.1:0-16028 GCA_964527785.1 uncultured Chitinophagaceae bacterium | reverse complement strand
CATTGGTTCAAATATAACTTACAAAAATATAAATTCTCTTAAGTTATCTTGAACCTTAAATTAGGTATATAACTGTTTAGATATCACATTGTCCGATGTAGGATTCCTAGTTTTATTGAGGCGTTTCAATTCTGCTTACTAAAATTGGCTTATTTGTTAATGAACACGTGATAAATGAATATTTGGTCTGAAAGTACGGCAGCATGGCAGCCAGCTAATTTACAGTATATGATTTGTTTCATGATTCGTATATAAGGGGTCGTCCAATGTACAATAAGTTTCATGAACATCAGCACACTCATAATGGGTTTGAGCTGCTCCATTATTTGATGAAGATATGAGTTCTTCAACAAGGTCATTCGTGCTGTTTTGATCAATACCTAATAGTTCAGTATTCGATTGTTCCTGAGAGACCAACATATGCTCTGAAATTACCGACAGCGAACTCTGTGAAGCATGAGTTAAATTTTTGGATACCGTACTAAAGTTTATCATAGCAATCTGATAGTAGATAGGAGCTATTAACAAGTGGAATTGGATTTAAGATCAGGTTTTTCATTGTCTCTCTGCTTCATTAGAAGCATCTACCACAAATTTACGGTACAATTTTACTCGTCCGTTACTCATTTATTACTCATTTTTTGATAAAAAATAAAGATTTTATAGATATTAGGGGTATTTGATTGTTTTACTTTCATTCAATCATCCGGTGCAAAGTTATGGTGTAATTTTACTCGTCCGTTACTCATTTATTACTCATTTTTTGATAAAAAATAAAGATTTTATAGATATTAGGGGTATTTGATTGTTTTACTTTCATTCAATCATCCGGTGCAAAGTTATGGTGTAATTTTACTCGTCCGTTACTCATTTATTACTCATTTTTTGTAATAAATGAAGTTTTTATGAAAAAATATAGGCGATTTAACGATAGTTCTAATGAAAAATGGACGAATGAATGAATATAGGGGTAAATGAGTGTTTGACGAAATGTCTTGGTTGAGGTATGTGCGCTAAAATCAGGCGATAAAAAAGCCGCTCTGAAATCATCGGAGCGGCTCATAACTAAGGTTTGAATTAATTTATCGCTTTACAAGTCCGTCGAGCGATACTGAATACTCTTTTTTAGTTGCATCATATTTGATAGAATACGAAGTAGCATAATATTTTCCTGTTTGCTGATAGAGAGCAGGTTGCTTCATTGCTTCTGTGAAGTTTTGCTTTGAATCAAAATATGCTTTTGTAATCATTGGTTCGTGGAATACAATATTTCCTTTATGTGCTCCCCAAACCATAGTTTTGTCGAAAGCATGACCGTGAAGTTCGGGCGTAAGACTATCTAATAAGTGCCAGCCCATTCTTGGTACAACTTCCATTGGGCTACCAATATACGTAGTTGGAATATAAGATGGATTTAATTTAACAGTGTCAGGAACAGGAACAATTCCGTCTCTCTCGGTTTGAGAAATTGTGTAAAAATGAAAATCAAAATGCGGAACATCATGAATACCTGGTAAAGGATGTCCCTTGGGGTTCCAATCAACACTAAGGTGGTTATATACTGCTGACGCAGCTTGTGAAGGAAATGCCAACACGATTGAACTCGCCATTGCTGTGTCGAGATTCTTTAAGGCATTCTCACCGAAGGTAACTCCGATTGATGATGGAGTACCTGCATCATCCCATTTTACCCAAGAGCGCGCTGAATCTGCACCCATAGCACTGACTTGCCCAATAAAAGTACCTGCTTTTGATACAGTTGTAGAATTTTCGGAGCATCCTGAAAAAACCAAAACACCTAAAATACAGAGAGAGACAATTGAAGAAAAACATCTCATTGCAGAAAACCTTTCAAATAAAATTAATAAATTATAGACTCACAAAATTATGAAATTTCCAATTCTTGTCAAAAAGTGCATATGGGAAACAAACAAAAAGTCCGTTCTTTTTGGAACGGACTTTCTAAAGGTTCAATAGTTAAAATACTATTATTGTATATGGGTATCAGCTACTTGGAGGGTGCTTTTAGTTGTATTATCAAGAACTTGTACTACGACCGAGCAATGTTTGAGATTCCATTTTTTACCACTGAGCGGAATTGAGTAAGTTTTGGATGTGGATGCATTGGCAACTGTTGCAGGGAGTGCTTCACCAAATGCAGCAGATTCATTAATTACTCCTGTATATTTATCGGTAAATACTCCTCCGATGATTGCACCGCGCATTACATGTCTGTGCGTATAATTGTCAATTTTCTCCGGTGTTAAACGATAGTCAATTTGAGCATAAACAACTGAATCCTCAACAAGATAGACAGCTAAACGATGATTGCCTGTACTTGCTTTTTTATACGTAACTACTGATTTGACAGTTAGAACTGAATCATTTGAAAGCTGCGGAGTGATTGCAATGGACATGGTTGGTGTTTTTTTCAATTCCTTGCTGATAGCAGATGCCCAGTTGGGATAGAGCATTGTATAACTTCCTGTAACCTTCACTAAATTGACAGATCCTGCAGGTTGCCCCGGAGTACCAACAAATGTATAAAGACCTTCACCCGCAGCTGTACGAAAATCTTCTGTAAATCCTTTAGCCGGGTCAGGTCTGGCAAAAGTTGAACCTGTGTGCATAGCGACAATCACAAGTTTATCGCCAAATAATTCATGCAGTCGTGCTGCTTCATCTGCTGCTCTGGGACAGTTACCGCATCGGTTCCCGGTGTAATCAATCAGCAAGACCTTTTGGTCTGTTGTTATCACAACACTATCTTTATAGGGGTCTAAAATTGTATCACTACAACAACCGAGCATAATAGTAGTGAATGCTAGAATTGGGAAGAGAAGAAGTCTCATATACAATCTCCTTGGATGAAAATGTTAGAATGTACTTGAAATAGAAACAGAAAATCCGTTAGAAGCAGGAACCGGACGGCACACACCGCCGACGCATAATATACCACCACGTACTCTTCCGTAACCGAGAGAAATCCGTAGGGCATCTTTTACCCAAATTACATTGCCGCTTAGATAATGTAAGCGATGTTCAGGGTCTTTATTATCATAATTATACTCATCAAAAACAGAAATAAACCATGTAGGCGCAATTGTATATTCAAGCAAACCATATATCCAATTCCCGTTGTTTCCATCCAGCTCCGGTATCTTGGCTGCTCCTGTTGAGTCGGTAAGCTCATTACCTTGGTCATCCACATCTACGTGTTTTGCACCTAAATGTTGGAGCTCAAGCCGAAGAGCTTGATTAGAGGCAAATGAATAGATAAATTCACTGACAAAAATATTAGCTTTTACAATCCCGTAGCCGGGTGTTTGGACAACGCTTTTATTGAAGAATTGATTCATATACCCAAAATTAGTCTTAAAGTGCTTTGTCCACTGTTTTGAAATTTCAATTCCTATATCTTCAAAATACTTACGTTTCCCAAACTTAAGAAACTCTGAGGTGTAGTAAAGATCGTTGTTTGTAATGGTATCCTGACCGTTGATACGGGTAAAAGGAATATGAGTGGTATCGAGTCCATGGACTCGCGAATAGTTCAATGTAACTGTCGTCCCGTATTTACCGCCTAAGAAAGAGCCCTTTTCAAATGTATAGAAAAGGTCTGCCTGAACTCCTATTTCACCGTTGTTTTGTGTTGCATAGGGATAGAGTGTCAGCAAACGGTATAGGTATTGCTTGGTAATCGCCGGAAGATAATTAAGCGTAAGATTCGTTAACTGGGCATTACGGTCAGAACGAAAGTCCATGTTATCGAGCGATTTCAAGCTAAGGTTAACACCAAGTCCGGGTGTGGAATACGAAGTAGAGATGAATAATGCTTTACCTTCATTAAAAGTAAGATTGTTGGATGCCGAAGGGTCGGCACATTTGTGTGCATACTCTCCGTTAATTGAAAATTCTCCTGCAATAACCGACCCTCTGGCTGCCCAAGCGAGTACATTCTGAGGCAAGTTGAACACAGGGTCATCGTTTGCTTGATACTTGCTTAATAAACTTCCACCTATGCGAATCTGTAACGACGTAGGAAAAAGTGATTGTACAAAATTACTCGAAAAATCATTGAGTCCTATGTCAATATCACCTCCGCGAACTATTCCCGGTCCGAGAGTGAAAAATGTACGCTGTTTACCTACTAAACCGGTGATTTGCAATCCACGCACCGGTGTCAGCTTTATTTTTGCACCATCTATGGCATTATCCAACCCCAAGCCCCGCTCTTCATACGAACGAAAAATAAGACCGTTACCAAATTGCTCGTAAAAATTTCCCACAGTAAGTTCATAGTCATCATTTGAATATTTAGCATAACGATAGGTAATTCCTCCTTGACCATTTTCACCGCCCCACCTTGTATCAAAACCCAAGATTTCCTTCATATACATTTCATACCGTATTCCGGCTGTAAAATTACCCTTAGAATAAATGAGATTCAAGAATCCGTTCGAACGTATTTTTTCGGATACTGCTTGAGCTCCGATAAGTGAATCTGCTGTATAGGTTTGAGCATCTATTTGGAAATTACCGGATATTCCGCCCAAATCTTGGGCTGAAGTTTCGGATACACCAAACAGCGTAACAACAGACAGTACTATAAGCAAGGCAAAAAAAGGGTTCAAACGATTCATACACTTGGCTCCGTAAATAATAACGATTAGGATAATGTACTCTGTGCTGAGAGGGAATTGTCGTATTTATATAGATTTGTTGTAGTTAGGACATACTCGTTAATCCATTTAGATTCAGATTCATCTAATTGAATCAAAGTGAAAGTTCAGCAACATCTAAACTATTTCAAAAACGGGTTAATGGGTAACCTGTTGACCGGCAGCAACTTGTTTGATGACATCAAAGAGTTTGTCTTCGTCACCCGGAGCATATGAATTGTGCATCCACACGATTTTCCCATCTTTGTCAATTAGGAATGAATGTGGTACAGAATTAACATTCATCGCGCGCTTGAACTCGGCATTCTCATCAAGATAAATGTCAAATTCCCAGCGTTTCCCGTTAACAAACGGTGCTACTTTAGAAGCATTGCGGGCATCATCAATAGAAATAGCAATAATCTTTACACCGGTTTCTTTTTTCCATTCGTCATACACATTATTCCAAGCACTGAGCTCTTGAAGGCATGGCTTACACCACGTAGCCCAAAAACTCACCAAAACAGGTTTACCGCCATTATCAAATGTGGATGTATTTACTGTTTCACCCTTTAGATTTTTAACGTTTGCAGCAGGAACAAGTGTTTTTTTTGCATCGTCAGCCGATTTAAAACTTAGTGTAGCTAACGCCAGTATTAGTAAGGGCAGGATTCGTTTCATAAGAAAACCTTTCTACCGAATTAAGATAATAAAAAATGATGGTTGATTACCGTGTTTTTTGTAGATTTGAAGATTCTTTTTGACAAAGAGTAACAGAAAGTTTAACTGTGTTTTCTTTTCATGTCAAATTTACAATTCTTTTTTCCATTTACCATAGGAAAATTTATGAAAACGCTCTCTACTATTGTTCTTTCCTGCTGTTGTTCAGTAATCGTTACAGCAAATTTCAACGAAGTAAATGCGCAAAGTTTGCAAATTGTAGGAGACACTATTCAAAGTTATAAATCAAACTGCAAAGTTCTCGCTGAATACCCCGTACCTGTAAGAAATGTTTCGTCTGTTCCGGTAAAAGTACGAGTTCGTAAAGAATATATCACTATAACGCCTAAGCAGGAAGTCTATTTTTGTTGGGTTGTCTGTTATAATTCTTCAGTAATAGAATCGCCTAATCCCGGTTCATCTGAAACTGCACCCGAAATACCTGCTGGCATGGATATTGATAAATTTCGTGCCTATGTAGATCCGCGATTGCTCGATGATATTTCAGGTGAAATCACTGGTTATGTAGAAGGCGTTTCGGAAGTACGCTACCATTTTTACAATGAAGAGGACCCATCCGATAAAGCAACGGTAGTAATTCGTGTTGATGTAAGTTGTGCTACCGGAGTTGATGAAGATATTACCGGCACATCAAATACAATAGTATTACCTAACCCTGCTGATGAAAGTGCCAGAATAACATTTTCGGAACCGATCCCTTTTGCAACCGGAAACCTCCAACTGTTTGATGCTTTAGGAAGGCAGTGTGGAGGAATGCCTCTCCTTAGAGGTGATAACGAAGCCCTTGTTTCGACCTTTGAATTGCCTTCAGGAGTTTATTCCTATGCAGTTATTTCGGACAAAGGAGTAATATACTCTCGCGGAACTTTCTCGGTTGCTCGTTAAAATTTGTTCGCTTTGTTAGATGATAGAAATAATGCAGATGGTTTAAAGGTTAACAGGTGGATGCTTCAAATAGCTTGAAAATTCATTTCCAAGCGGCATATCGGAAAATAGTCCAAAGAATTTTATAGGATGCTTTTATAGTTCCGTTTACAGTACCGGTGATTTTTGATTCACCAATCCTTTTTCTGTAACTTACCGGAATTTCAGTACATCGTAATTTATGCTGTGCTGCTTTTATTTGCATTTCTACCGTCCAGCCGTAATTCCTGTCTTTCATCTTGAGTGAATCGAGCGCGTGAGAGGTGATAGCCCTAAATGGACCTAAGTCCGTAAAAGAATAGCCCCAAATCAAACGAATAAGAGTCGTCGCTAGCCAATTCCCAAAAATTGCTTGTGGGAGCATAGCACCCTTTTCCTTATTTCCGAGAGTACGTGAACCAATTACCATTTCATAGTTGTCGGAAATAATCGGTTCGATGAGAACTGGCAGTTCATCAGGATGGTCACTGTAATCACCGTCTAGAAATACCACAATATCCACATTTTCATGAGCAAGGCACTCCATGCCCTTCAAACAGGCATTTCCATAACCCCGAAGCGGTTGAAATATTACTTTTGCACCTGATAATCGCGCTATTTCGGCTGTCGAATCGTTAGAATTATTATCTACAACTACAATAATATCTACGCAATCCGGAACATCGCCAATCACACTTGCAATTGAGTTTTCTTCGTTATATGCCGGAATTATCAAACCGATTTTTTTATTTTTATACATACAGCATACATACTCAAACTCAATATTATGACGTAGCACCGCCGCAACTGCTACCGGCTCCTGCTGTACAACCGAAGCAATGTTCATCAAATAAAATTGACCGATGCAGAAGTTTTTGATAATTAAAATTAAAGACTGTCATCTGCTCGTTATCGGATATTTCCATATCAAGCATTTGATTAAAATCGCAATCATAGAGTTTGCCATCGTATCCTACACTTATAAGCGAACGACACATTACACCCAAAGCTGCCGATGGGTTGAATGCATTAACAAGCTTGTCCATGTACATCTCAAACCCACCTCGTCGTTGCAGATCTTCCTTGAACCGATGAATCGGCATATTGGTAATTGTATAAAGATTGTTGAATGTCAACCCAAATTTTGTTGAAAGTTCAACCTTAAAATCATGTTCCAAACTTTGTTGTGATGCTGGAAGAAATGCTCCGACCGGATTATATACAAGATTAAACTGTAAGCCCGAACCATCCACTCCAAACCCTTGTTTGTTTAATAACCGAGCACTCTCGATACTCTTGGAAAACACACCCTTTCCTCGCTGTTTATCAGTGAAGAATTCTTGATAATAGGGGAGGGAAGAAATAACCTCTACTTTCTGCTCTGCGAAAAATTCGGGCAGATATTCCTTACTTTCGTTGGTAACCGGATTGCCATCGTAAGTTACGGTAAGGTTATGGCGTACCATCACGTGTTTTCCTAATTTTCGCGATTCGATTACCAAATAATCAAAATAAGGGTTAAGCTCCGGTGCTCCGCCGGTAATATCCACGTTGATAATTTCGGAATGGGAAGCGAGAATCTCAATTACCCTGTCTATAGTCGGTTTATCCATACTCTCGGTTCGCTTTGGCGAAGCATCTACATGGCAGTGTCTGCACGCTTGATTACAGAGCTTAGTGATATTCACTTGCAGTGTTTCCATCGAAAGAGGATTGAGACGGAGATTATGTTTGCTAAGTAGTGTATCGAAGTGTGATGTATGTCCGTTCGATTGAAGAACGGGTAATTCTATCTCAATTTCCGGATATGGTATTTCTATTAGAGTTTCAGACATGAATGCGTAATGAAATTATGGAATAAAGTTTATGCTGCGCCTGCCTGTTCAAGATGCCCAAGCATTTGTGTCCCATGTACAAGTATAATGCCGGCTGCCATTGATGCTGCTACGTGGATTGCCTCGGTCATCTGGTCGGGATTCGAGCCAGTTTCGAGGCAAGTCGTAGTATAGGCATCAATGCAATACGGACATTTTAATGTATGTGCCACTGCAAGCGCAATTAAACTCTTTTCGCGCTTAGTGAGGGCACCGTCTTCGCCCGTTACTTTACCGTAGTAGTCAAAGAATTTGTCCATCAATTCCTTGCGAAATGTACCTACTTCGCCAAAACGTGCGAGGTCTTTGCTGTCAAAGTAATTCATAGCTGTTTGTATAAACTGGATAAAAAGTACAATAGAAACTGCAAACTAAAACTTTTTTGCGAAATGGAATAATTCAATATTGCTTTCAGCGCTTGAAGTGTTGCGCCATGCCAGTAAATCTTCGAGAGTATCAATATCAGTCAAAACAGGAAGTAATTGAGTCGTAAGGTGATGAGACTGCGCTTTTTCAATCGTAGCTTGAAATACAGTATCAGTACTCCAAGGAATATCACCGAATAAATCTTTGTTCGGTTGTTTCATTCCAAGCAGATAGTAACCGCCGTCAAGAGCAGGTCCAATTACAATGTCGGCATTTTCTAGTGCTGCAACAGAAGTTTGAAGAACTTCACTTGAAATATCAGGCGCATCTGTACCTATTATAATAACTTGCTTGGCACCGGTTTGAAATGCCGAATCAAATGCGCTCCTCATACGTTCGCCGAGAGTAGAACCGGATTGTATTTCCGTAGTGAAACGGTATGGGGTTACCCATTCATGAGTAAGAGAGAAATCCTCACTGTCTGCACAGTAAAAAAAAATAGAGGAATGAGAAAGAAAGGGCGTCAACTGTCGAAATGTATGTTCGGCACACAGGCGATAAAACTCAGCAGCTGTATCATCGCCGATACTTGAAGCAAGACGTGTTTTTACTTTTCCGGGATGAGGATAGCGACCGAAGATGATAATGGCAGTTGGATGGTTGTTCACACTATTCTGTAAGAAATATATAACCTGTTATTATGCGTAGGATAGGGTTTGCAAATCCTATCCTACGCTGTTTCCCGTCGCCGCTCAATTTCACCGATCAAATATTGCTCTGCTTGATCCATTGCCCAATGATGATTCCATGAGAATACAGGTTTCAAGAGCCATGACAGCATCTTCAAGAGCGGTTTTTCAGCATTGATATTCCAGTCGTACTGAATATTTACCCATTCGCCGTCTTGCTCGAAGTTCCATCTACCATGTCCGACAAAATCACCAAATGCTTCAATCACAAAGCCATGCGGCTCATTATTTTCTATTACCCTGAATTTCCATCGTAGCCGATACGGCAGCCGACCTTTTGTATAGAGGTCAACCACCTTGCCAACCCCTTTTTTATCACCGTGCTCTACTATTTTAACTTCAAGATAGACAGTAGGGCACCATCTCGCCAAACCTTCGGCATCACCAAGAATATCAGATATTTCCCACACGTCAGCTCTCATGCGCCAACGGGTAATAAAATGATAGGAAGAAATACTCATAGATAAAACACTATCAAAATAAACATGAATTTCATCGCAAAATTAGTAAATAACATACAAACGGACTGCTATCATTCCTTCTCTTCCATCCCCGCTGGTAACTTCGGTGATACCATAATCACTTCTTCGCGCTCCATTACAACTGCACCGGGATTTGCACCTTTCGGCTTACGGATATGTTTCTTGAGAGTATAGGCAACAGGCGTGTATTTTGCATTGCGGGCATTCGAATAATATGCAGCAATGCTCGCCGCCTGTTCAATTACTCTTTTGGGTGGCTTTGTTCCTGCGTTGACCCTCAAGACTGTGTGTGAACCGCTTACTCCACGTGCATGAAACCATATATCATTTGGCTTTGCAAATCGCATTGTCAGTTCATCATTATTCGCAGCATTTTTACCAACATATACGGTAAACCCTTCTTCAAGTTCAAATTCACGGTACTTGGATTGTTCTGTTTGTTCTTTCATTGATTTTCCGGCAAATTGATCTATTTGTTCTGATAGTTCTGTTACTTTCTGCAAGTTTGATGCTGCCCTAAGCATTGAGAGTAGTTCTTCGGCTCGAACGAGCCGGTTTTTGTACATCGGTAATCGTGCTGCACGTACCTTGGCAGCATCAGCAGCAGTCCTAGTTTTTACAAAATATTTCTCAGCATTTTCTACTAAAGTATGTCGCTCGTCAAGAGGGATTTCTACAGTTTCTCCTGTCCATGAATCAACTGTAATTACTGTGCCGTTAGTGCGTTTTGTATTTGGTTGCGCCAGAAGCAATTCAGCCCATAGTTTATAATTAGCTGCACGTTCTCCGGCTTTTGCATCATTTTCCATTTGAGATATACTTGACAGCAAACGCTTCGTAATTCTATTCAATTTCGTTTCCAATTGCGTACGCAGAGTAGTGTATTTTTCACGTTGCCGTGTGAGGGTAATTCTTCTGCGAATTGAATCGCTTACAGATTCGCCTATATATTCAACTAACGGATATTTTGAAAGCGGTATGAGGGAGAATACCGGAGGACGATTATCACCATTGCCAAGTACGTAATAGCTTTTTGCTGCAAAGCATTCTGCTTTGAGTGCTGCTATTTTATCATGGAGAATAGAAAGAACTCCGTCCGAAAGTTCGATAATGGAAGTAGCCGGAGAAATTTTGGCACGAATACACGCCTCTTCTCCATAAATCTTCCCGAAAAATACATCATATTTAGTAATTGCAGTGATAATTGAAGTAGCCGGAGGGAAATTTAGTGTTCTAAAGTCGTGGTATTGGCGTACTGCGTCTGTGTTCTCACCGGCAACATTTTTACCACTTCTCGATTTGAAAGAATCAAGTACGTTTCCGGTACTGTCGGTAAGCAAAACGTTTCCGCTTGTTCCTCCGAAAAGCATAAACTGAATCATTTGTGAACCGAAATCAATAGTGAGTATTCTATCCGACGGATGGAGTGAAACATCGTTTACGGTTATTCCAACGGAATTTGGGAAAATCGTTGTAGAATTGCGACGTGCCCGTGAAAATTCGGGTCGCAAGTACAGTGCTCCGAGTTTACTGTCGAGCGAACATTCCAGGTAGTAATCAGTTTTGCCATGTTCAAAAGCAAGAATAAGTACATTCTTTTCTTGAGTAAAACATTCAACAAGCATAGCTCCGCGCAGTATTGTTAATTCACGAGCCAGGTGTGTGAGCGTGTAGTAATGGCGAAGCATAGTATGTGAAACCGCAGTCTTTGAAAGTAAAATTCATTTGAGTACTGCAATTTCGGAAAAAAAAGGATAATAATTACGATGAAGAGGAGAGTTGGATTTCAGAGAGAGGGCGGGTCGTGTAATCCTTTTGATATTTTGTCTTGGTTCATCGAACCGATGCCTGCCGTTTTTACAGAACAGGATTTACTAACCCTGCTCTACGTTGCCATTCAGCAAACAATCATTGAGTCGGTATCTGAATATCAATTACTAGCCGGACATCTTGTCCGTTAAATTTATCGAGAAGCCCTTGATTCTTATTTGTATTAAATGTAAAACGCGCAGTTATGAGTTTTTTGTTCTTATCAAGAATTGCAGTTAGTGCCGGGGCAAATGCATCTGTGCCAATCTTGATTGGTTCAATCATAATTGGTGCGTAAGAGTAGTTAGTTGTATTCGTGATTGTTGTAACTTTAATAGTGAAGTATCCTGCTGTATCTTGGTCAAAGGGCGATACAAAAGGGAAAAAAGGAATGCGAACTGTGTCAAGTTTAATTACTTTTTTATTAATAGTTCGTGTGATAACCAAGTTGTATGCCATTGCACTTGAATCAAAAGCCGTTCGCCTGAAAACATACGATGAGTCAGAAGCGGAGTCGGTGGTAGTTGAAACCGTTTGCTGTTCAGCAATAAATAGAAGTTTTGATGCAAGTGTATCTGTTGAACTTATTATGCCGTTAAGCAACACTACATTCCCAATAACGGGTATCGTGCCGGTTCTTATAATAACGGTATCAAGTTCAATAAGTCCGGTTTTCGATGCGGAATTATTAATAATAACAGCATCAACATTAATAGCAAATGATGAGTCCGGCTTGCGATATAGAATAATCTTTGAGCGTTGAAGGGTAGTGGCTGTGAACGGTTCATCATTCTGTCCTATATTTATTGTTCCAATCAGCCGAACATTTGTACTTATATCCAAAGGGATTATAGTGTCTTTTTCATTACCATTTACTTCAATTATTTTGGGTGTAACGATATTCTCGGCACCACCGCAACCGATTATTATTACTGCAATTCCGAATAGAAGGAATTTATACAGTTGCTTTAATAGATAGTACATATATATTCTCAAAAATGAATGTTCATGCTATAACTCCAACCCACTTTCCCGGTAGAGTATTGGTTGCTATAGGCGGTGTATTGAAGACGTGTATAACCAACCCCGATATTCATCGAAACCCTGTCAATAGGCACAATGCAAATTCCTGTGCTGCCATACAGATACATTCCCGATTCTGCGATTCCGCCTCCTGCCTGTGCGAACGGATAAATAATTTCATTCCAACCCCAAGATGGCATTACAAAACGAGCTACCGGACCAACCCATGATAACGTCGGGTTCTGCTTGATAAATTCTGTTGAAGAATCAGTTGTATGGGTAAATTCTTGATAAAACGGTTCGCGTCCACCTTCCAGACCAAGTGCTAGATTAGTATTAACCTTATACAGTAATGCTGCAGCAATATTATTAATTCCTATAGTATTATTTGAGGCAATATCTTCAGTATTGGGGATAGATTGTAATGAACGGATTGAAAAAATAAAGTCGTTGGGAGATGGAGCAGGAGTGATTGGTTCTCTCTGAACGAATTCAGGTTGTTTGGGTGTGGTATTCGTATTTTTTGAAACAATTTCTGTAGAGTTAAGGTTCACAATTGGAGTAGTCGTTAAGATGTCTTGTTTGGTTTTTTGTTCAAGTTCCTGATTTACCTGAGGCGTTTGAACAGTATTGATTGTCATAAGATTACTTGGAGTATCTGCGTTTGCTGAAAGTAAGTTCTCCGACAGGTTGTTTTGTTTTTCAGAATTAGCTAAGCGGAGTCTGCTATGATTATTTTTGGATATTCGGCTCAATTGAATATCCGAATCAATAGGGGCGAATTGAGTGTATTCATTTGAGTAGTTGTTGTTTGGTTGTTGTTGATTACTGTGTTTATTCATCGAAGCTGCCGGAGATGGCGGCATCGGTGCCGTTGTAGTATTATTGTTAAATTGTTGATTTTGATATTGTGTTGTAGTTACAGCCGTATTCCGTGAAATATCGTTTGAGCTCCCACGTGGATTCCACAGCCATATTGCCACACACCCTGCAATAAAAGTAAGGAGATATCCCCCAATTTTAATAATGCCGGAGGTTTGTGTTGCAGCTCCAGCAGTAGCCACAGTATTGC
This sequence comes from uncultured Chitinophagaceae bacterium, assembly GCA_964527785.1. Taxonomy (GTDB): domain Bacteria; phylum Bacteroidota; class Ignavibacteria; order Kapaibacteriales; family UBA961; genus JADJXV01. Next base: position 2,348 of record CAZGNO010000085.1, on the reverse strand, counting down.
CTGAATATCCCACTGCCGAAAAGATTGCATTTGTAAGGTCAGCAGGTGGTGCTTCTGCAATAATACGTTCACGAACAGCAGTTCGAACAAGAATTTCATCATTAAATTCTTGCCTCAATGCCGAATTATCTGCAAGTGCAGAAAAGAATACTTGTTGCTCCGCCTCACTGAGCGAGCCGTCTAAGTATTGATTGAGAAGTTCGTAGTAATTCATAGTAGTCAAAGGAAAATAAGCCGATGGATATTGTCTAATTGATAAAGAACCGACGTTCGGACTTTATTGAAAGCTATGACGATGAAAGCAAAGGCGCAAGATATGTTCTGATATGTTTTCGTGCTCTCCATACTCGATTTTTGAGAGCAGCAACGGTCGAACCGGTAATTGCTGAGATTTCTTCATAAGGCATTTCATCAAGTTCGTGTAAGATATATGCTTCGCGGTAATCATCTTCGAGCAGATCAAGTGCGCGATCGAGCATATTTTCAACTTCATGATGTTCTATTTGCTCAATTTGATTAGTCTGCGAACCTGAATAAACATCTTCGTAAGTAATAGTTTCAATGCGACGCTCATTCATCTTGTTTATATGCAAATTACGAGTTATTCGGAAAAGATAACCCGCAACGTTATCAACACATATTTGTGTAGTGGTCGAGGCAGTATGGAATTTTATCCATGACTCCTGAAAAAGGTCGTGCGCATCCTGACGATTACCTGTTACTTTGGTGCAATACAGGTAGAGTTTCCGTGAATATCTCTTGTATAATTCTCCAAATGCCTCTTCACCGGAAGCTGTTCCGAGCATAAGGACAGCAAATAGCGCAGAATCAGTATATGTGGAGTAATCGAGCTTCATAGTATTACTAAGTTGTGGTATTCTTAACTTTCAAAAGTAAATCTAAATTGAATCATTGAAATCTCCTGTTATTTGATTCTTTACTCACCGCTTATCTACAATGACAAAGAAAACATGAAAACGTCTCAAAAAAATTAGAAAATGTTAAAATGAACATTTTTTTGAGACGTATTTTTTTGAGACCTGTCTTTCACTTCAAACGCTCCCCAATAAATAATTGTTACCTGTTATAGGGATTGTGCGGAGTAATACAAAATATTCTTTCCGGAGGTTCTATGAAATCCTTTCGTTCTTTTTTTGCGGCAAGTGTAGTATTTGCTCTTGTGTGGTCATGTTCTTTTGTTCCTGTGGTGGCACAAGCACCAAGTCCGTCAGTAATGTTTCATGTGCAGAGTGTAGGTCAGGGGACAACTCCCGCAACCTATTCCGTAAAGCTTTCTTGGCAAAACGGGGTGGTTTCCTCGACCAATCCTCAGTCAGAAAGTTATACTATATATCGTGCATGGGGATTTGGAGAAAAGGATAGCGAATTCTCTTTGGTCGGTACAGTCAATATGGCAACACCTGCTAATCCCGGTAAATGGAGCTTCACGGATAATGGGGTAAAAAAGGGTGTGTATACTTATTATGTACGTGGTGTTGCAGCATCAATAGAAGGTGAACGCTCGCCGAGTTATACTGCTGTTTGTCCGTCGAATTATTGTATTGGTCCAGATGATAAATTTCAATTTGTATCAACACCTACTACGTTTGCAATGCCCGGCGAGCGTTATATCTACAGTGCAACATCAGAACACCCTAGTGTTCGGGTTTGGGGATTTATTAGGTATGCTATGGTTGATGGACCCGAAGGAATGACAATTGATGAAAAATCCGGTGAACTGACATGGGATGTACCAAAAAGCGCTACAGGGCAAATCAAAGTAAAAATCACTTCATATATGCAAGAATATATGGCGGATACTACAATTCTTTACCAAGAATGGACACTTCGTTTAGCTGAACCATTCGAAGTAAAGCAACTGGTTTCGAGTGTTAAAGAATCGGCAGTAACTAATACATCGCTCTACCCCAATCCTACAGTTAACCGTTTGCATCTTTCCTTTACATCAGAATCAAGTCGTGCGGATGTAAGCATAGTTTCGATGCTTGGAATAACACTTATGAGCGAAATTCGCGAACTGACTGACGGTCAAAATTCTGTTGATATTTCTACAATGAATCTTCCGTCAGGATCATACTTTGTAAGAATTACGTCAGGCAACAAAGAATCGTTGATTCCTTTTGTAGTTGCTCGATAAATCTCCCCTCCCTCACCTCATCATGGAAGACAAGCGTGGTATAAAAGCCGCGCTTGTTGTGTTTTATAGCATAGAATTCCAATCGTAATTAGTATTAAATTACAACTGTTTGAAAAAATTGGCAAGTACTAGATGCTTCGACTACGCTCAGCATGACAAACGAGCTCAAGTCACACTGAGTTCCAGATAG
>CAZGNO010000084.1:0-16398 GCA_964527785.1 uncultured Chitinophagaceae bacterium | reverse complement strand
TTTTGTAGGCGGCTCGGCGACTATCTGGAACTCAGAATGACAGCACTTTGATTTTTCAATTAATTCTGTTCTTGTACTTAAGGTAATCGTTTTTTGAAATCCATATATGAATGAGAGGACAAATTGCTTTCGCTTGGAGGAGGAATATTTGCATCTTTCACACGTTTACTTACAGCATCCAATCGGTCTTGTGGAAGCGGATGCGTAGAAAGCAAGCCATCAACTGCACTTCCACCCTTCCCTTTAACTTTTTCAAAGAAATAGGATATTGCACCCGGGTACCAGTTTGTTGACTGTAAATATTTGAATGAATACTCGTCTGCTTCGCTTTCATCGCTTCTGCTGTTTTTGAGTAAAGCAAGTCCTGTAAACATATTTGCAGCCAGTTCTGCTGTTTTGTTTTGATTACCGCCCAGCGCAATTTCAATTGCCATTTGCGCACCATATGCTTTTACCATCCGATTAGCACTGTGACGCAACTCTGCATGGGCAATCTCATGTCCTATAACTCCTGCTAAACTTGCATCATTTTCGAGCATTTTAATCAAACCGGTATAGACATAAATATATCCCCCGGGTGTACAAAAGGCGTTAATTGTTTTATCATCCTTTATAATTTCAACTTTATAGGGGAACATACTTTTGTACTTTATTGCTGGTGATTGCAATACTTGATTAATCATATTTTGAACATATTGCCGCGAGGCAGCATCGTTCAAAATTGGATATTCTTTCGGGTTGGCTCGAATTTGAGCATCCATCTGCTGCCCCAAACCAACATCGTTTTTTGGAGGCATTACAAAATTAGTAAAGAGTGAACATTGTACCAGAACCCCGCTCATACACACTAAACAAAACTTCCATATCGGTATTGATAATTTTGTAGTCAAAAACTTCATAGTATTCTCCTGAAATATTACAATTAAAAATAGACATGAATTGAGCAGAATTCGCAAAAACCTTCGTAAATTTACAACAATTCTAAGAATCTCGAAAGAAACTGCAACGCTTTTCAGGACTTATCAATCAATGAAATTCACGATTAACTCCATCCAGCCCAAAATCCTTCGTATCGTTATTTCATTGGTAACGCTTGCAGCTCTCGTTCCGTCCGTCTATATGTTTATTAATATAATGGTGTTACAAGCGCAAAGCAATGATGAATGCTTGTGGCAATATCAACCGGACAGGAATATGTACCTCATCACCAGAGTAGTGAAAGGAGGGGTAGCTGAGCAAGCCGGAATTAAAGATGGGGACTATTTAGTTCGATTTAACGGCAAGTCATTTTCACATCGAAATGATGCCGTGATATTACTCAATGATGTAAAATTAAATCAATATGTTACCTATACGATTTTACGAGGTGACAAGCAATTTGATGCAAAAATCCGAATTATAAAAGTCTTCGACTATGCTTACTTTTCACTGTTTTTGCTTGGGTTTGGCTTTCTTGTAGTCGGTTTTATTGTTGGAATGACCAAACCCGCAGGGGAACTGCAATTTAGATTTTGGGTGTTCGGACTTATTGCAATGATATACTTTGGTATCCAAAACCCATCAATTATCGGGCAGAATATATTCTCACAGTACCTGTCAGATCCTGACAAAACATGGAACTTTCTTCATACATTCAAAGGACTTATGAACTTTGTATGTTGGCTGACATTCTTTCTTGCACGACTGCTTGCTCCACCTGTTTTTATTCTCTTTTTCACTAAATTCCCAATTGATATTGCCCCTTATCATCGCCGGATATTAACTATTACTCTTATAAGTATCACAACTGCACTTTGGATTGTTTTTGTACTGATTTTCTTTAAGGTTATCAATATTCCTATCAATACAGACGGACTTTTCTTTATATTCAATCCATCTATATTTTTTACATACGGTCTATCAATATTCATCTATGTTTACCTAAGTAAGCCAACTCTTCCCTTTCGTGAACAATTACGCCCAATTGTTGTTAGTATAGGCGTTTCGCTTGCTACGTTTACTTATCTGTTAATACTTAATATTGCGCGTGGTGATGCAATATTTACAAATCCTATACTGCTTACTCCTGCACTCCTCTTTATCGGACTTCCATTGTCGTTTGGCTTTAGTATTTTCAAGCACGGGCTGATGGATATTGATGCTGTAGTTCGAAGAAGTTTGGTATACGGCGGGTTAACGGCAGCAATGGCAGGGATATACTTGTTGACTGTTATAGGGGTTGGAAGTGTTTTGGAAAACACGTTCGGTTTATCTGAAAGTCGAGCATTGAATGTAATTGCATTACTGGCGATTGCATTTGCATTAGACCCCATGAAAAGGCGTGCTCAAGACGGAATTGACCGAATGTTTTATCAGGAGCGGCTCAATTATCAGAAAGCACTTCTTGAATTCAGCCGAGAATTACCTTCAAAAATTAATATTAGGGAAATCTTGCAAACTACAATGCAAAGAATTACAACAACAATGCACGTAGAGACAGTTGTAGCAGCCATGTTCGATAATTTTGAGATGGAAAAGATGATTCCTCCGGATTACTATACACCTGATAATGAAGAAGGAAGTCTCTATAAACTGATGCTCGAACGAAAAGCACCGCTTTACTTTGCCGATACAGATTCTGCACTTCAATCATATTTAAACACATCAGAATATGAACGTATTAATCAGTTTGGAATAGCACTTACTATTCCAATGATGCTAAAGGACCGATTAATAGGTACAATTAACGTAGGTAAGAAACTGAACGGCAAGCCGTTTTCACAGGAAGATATAGATCTGCTTTTAACTGTTGCATCCCAAGCAGCAGTCGCTATCGAGAACGCACGTCTGCATCAAGGTGAGCTTGAAAAAGTTAAGATACAGGAAGAATTTGCACTAGCCAGAGCCATTCAAAAACAGCTTTTACCCAAATGTAACCCTACTATTCAGGGTTTGGATCTTTGTGCTTCTAATGAACCTGCGCTTGTAGTTGGAGGAGATTATTACGACTACATTCCTGTCTCTTCGTCAAAACTTCTGGTCGTGGTTGCAGATGTTTCCGGTAAAGGTATGTCGGCAGCTTTGTATATGTCGAAGATTCAGGGGATGATGCATCTTGCTGCTCATCTCTACGATTCACCGAAAGAAATTCTAACCCATGTTAATCGCCACCTCTATTCTACACTCGATCGTAAATCGTTTATCTCGTTGATTCTTGCAATGTTTGACACTGAAAATAAAACGGTTACCATTTGCCGTGCCGGGCAAACTTTGCCACTTGTACGACTGAACGGGCAGTTTGAGTATATCCATACAGCCGGTTTGGCACTTGGTTTGGTCAAGGGGGATTTGTTTGCTTCAAAATTGGAGGAAATAACAGTTCCTTTCACCGAGAACAATTCCCTGATATTCTATACAGACGGTGTAACGGAAGCGCACAATAGCAATGAGGAGCAATTTGGAGAAGATAATTTGCTTACCCTAGTTAATTCTAAACCATTCTCCACAGCAGCTGAAATTGAGTCGGTAATTTGCAAAGCTGTCGTTCAGTTTCAAGGTGATTTAGAGCAGCATGACGACCGGACAATAGTAGTTGTACGGGCAATTGAATGATTCAGTATTATGAAAACTTTGTAGTTTTTTATAAAATCAACGAACCACAAATATAGACTTAACTGCATAACCATAATTAGTGGTCAGTTTGTATAAATACATACTGCTCGCAAGCGAATATGTATCGAAAGTTTCATAATGCTCACCTTCGAGTTCATCTCCTTCGTATACTGTAGAGCATATTTTACCGGTCATATCTATAATTTCTAATTTTACTTTTGAGGGCTTTGCCAACTTAAAACCAAATTTTACCATTGTATTTCCTGTGTTCTCGATTGCATCATACAATTCATAATTTTCAGAAATTGACGAAATCCGCTCAATAGTGTCTATTGAATTAATAGGTACAAAGGCAGCATATACATTCATATCCCCATTATTATTACGAGCATCAGCCCAAAAAGGAATGGCGTAGCTGTTTGTAGCAAGGATTTCATTGTATTCACCAATACCAAAACCTTTATTCATCCTGCCTACAGTTGAGAAATTTGTAGGTTTCTGGGTAACAGGAAAATTCTTAGCAAATGTTTTACCACCGTCGTATGAAAAAGCTATGTAATATTCTGTATTGACATTATTTACCGAGTCATTTCTCCTGTCGTACCATGCAATGCAAACTACACCTTTGGGATTGACTGTTATACTTGGGTAGAACTGCTCCGATTGTTTTCCTTTAACATCATCATTTACAATTTGCGGCACACTCCAAGATGCCCCATTATCTGTAGAACGACTTAAATAAATATCCAAACCATTTGCTTCCTTTTTTGAAACGCCGTTTGCAGTCCATACTATATAGCAGTTTCCTACATATCTGCTTTTTGTTGATTTATCAATTACGAAATGTGGAGCCGGATAAATTCGTTGAGGTATCCCTATAATACCATCCTTGTCCTGATCTTTTGAAAAGCGCGGAATTTGAATATCTGCGATTTTAATTTCTTTTTGCAGTGTTTTCCCACCGTTTGTTGATATTGCATGATATAACGCAGGATGTAAACGATTTGCCGCTTTATCCCCCATAAATGTAAGATGTACTCCACCTTTGGCGTCAATATCTACACTCGTAAATTGATTGAGCGAGTAATCATTCCCTACCGGACGTACTGTTGATTGCGCAAACTCTTTAGAATTTGCTTCCTTTCGCCGTAATCCTACTCTTGGGTCAAATCCTGTAGGATGATAGATTCCGGCGTATAAATTACCGCGATATGGTGAATTGGTTTGATCAACCACCATCCATTGTTTATCAAAAAACTCTACTGCATTATACTTGTATTGCATTTTGCCAATTACACTGTTTGCTTCTCTTTTCCAAGTTGCTCCTCCATCAGTAGAATATGCCCAAGACATTTCTTCATACGTCGAATCAATTTTGAAAGGGTTTATAAAAATATTAATCCATGAAAAATATAATTTTCCGTCAGCATCAAACGCAAGCATAGGATCGCCACCACCCGAGCTTAGCATTATCGGGTCTTTAGGTTTGGTTTCAAACAAACTTTTTTTCCATGTTTTCCCAAAGTCTTTTGTATAATATATCGGACAAACAAGTCCATCTGAAGGATCACGAGGAATTCTCATCGGAGAAACTACTATATTTGAACTGTCCTTTGGATTGATTGCGGCATGAAGCTCAGATTCAGGAACTTCATCATCACTTATGATAATTTCGTCGTTCGTAAGAATTTCTCCTGTACTGGATTTATTAAGTTCAATATGAGGCAATTGTTTGTTATTTTGTAATCTACTTTGCAGAGCACGCTGAATTTCTTCGGGGGTGTACCGTGTTTTTTCAAGGATGACTTCCTGAATTTGACGTTGTACCTCAAGTTTTTTCTGAATCTGTTCAGGAGTTAAGTTTGATGTTTCATGATTAGGTTGAGGAGAAGGTTTCAGCATTTCAGTTTGCGCGAGTATAGAACTGTTCTTAGCTATTGAAAGAATGATGATGATGCAAAATAAGCGAGGGGACATAAATACCTCCGGTAAACTAGGGGTAAAAAATTAATAAACATGAGGAGAAAATTGAATTAGAGCGAAAATATTAAATTTTCAACGATTAAACTCCTAAAACTTCTATCAGTAACCAAAACTCTAATTATATGTTGCATTTTTTTTGTTAAGTGCTGGAACAAAATTAAATTGAAATATTAACACTGTCATTCTGAACGGCAGTGAGAAATCACCATATGCTACTTAAGTCCTTTTTTTGTATTGCTGTGCGGAGATTCTTCAGTCGAAGACTCCTTCAGAATGACAACTAAACTGTACAACAATTTATTTTGTTCACTTACTTAATAGAAATGTAAATTTAATGTTACGATTTCAACTCTAATTTCTTGAATTACTTACATTATTCCATGAAACAATTTTTTTCAGGCATCATATTTATAGTATTGCTACGAATATTAATTATTGTCTTTGTATCTGTAATTGTTATCGTTTTATCCCCATATTCATTTACGACCATTTATAACTTCCCGTCACCACAACCATTTTCGGGAAACATACTCTATAATCCTTATCAGTCACTTTCAAACAATACACGATTTTGCAAAGCAAACCTTCATGCACACTCTCATGCATATAGCGGTGTCACTGACGGGCACAGTACCGATAAAGAACTGTTTGACGGATATAAATCAATGAACTATGATGTAGTCGGAATATCAAATTATCAAACGATTAATCAAGCATTCAGTTCAGATTCGGGATACATTCCACTATACGAACATGGCTATAATGCTTGGAAAAGACATCATATTTGTATAGGTGCAAATGAAGTTACATGGTGGGATTATATTCTTTTTCAATCACTACACCAGAAACAGGATATGATATTCCGACTAAAACCAACAATAGATGTACTTGCAATTGCACATCCTAAATTCAGAAATAGTTTCAATGCAAGCGATTTTACTGAATTAACAGATTATGACTGTATTGAAGTGCTTAATCATTATCGCACCTCATCCGAGGCGTGGGATTCTGCACTTTCAACCGGACACCCTGTTTGGATAGTTGCTGATGATGACTCCCATAATGTGAAAGCTGACGGAGAAACCGGTGTATGCTGGACAATGATTGCTGCACCCCCTATAAGAAGAGAAATTACAAAAGCATTAAAGCACGGGCAATGCTATGGTGTTGAAGGAAAACACGGTATAAATAACAATGGGTTACAATTACTACAAACCATTGGACTTCAATGTTTTATACAATGTGATTCGATTGCAGATTCAGTTCAATTCATTGGGCAAGGTGGTAAAATTAAAGCAGTTCATTACCGTATTGATACATCAAGTTATACTTTCGATAATTACGATACATATATACGGATAAAAATATTTAGAGGTAATTCGTGTATGTGGCTTAATCCGATTTTCCGAACACCTCATGGCGGAATTGTCCCTATTCATGCAACAGAGAATACAATTGCAACATGGCTTTGGAGAGTTGCAAGCATTGGATCATGGCTTGGTATACTTATAGTTGTGATTCGCAAAAAAACATTCCGCAGAAAACATTTACTGAATTCACAGCATTTGAAATTATGATGCGATTTCTTGTTTTCAAAATTATTTTTACTGTTTTATCGTCACTATGAATGAAATTCTGAAAATCTAAACTAATAGACGATAAATCAAATTCTAAGGAAACTACATGGCAATCAATGATGAACTCCTTTCTTCACTGCTAAGTAACGATAAAAGAGACACTACAATACCTAAAAAACTGACTGTGCTGCCCCTTCGAGATGTTGTACTTTTTCCTCACATGATTTTCCCAGTCCTTATCGGAAGGTCTTCTTCATTGAAAGCAGTCGCCGAAGCAATGGAACGCGACAAGTTTATTTTTGTAGTCGCTCAAAAAGACCCTACTGTCGAGGAACCAACCCATAGCGATATTTATAAACATGGAACTATAGCCAAAATCCTGCAAGTCCTTCGACTGCCTAATAACCTTCTGAAAGTACTTGTTGAAGGTGTTTTTCAAGCAAAAATTACCGGAACGGTAAAAAATGCTGACTTTATGGAAGCTAAGGTTGAAATTCTTCATCCAAAATCGAATGAAAAAGACGTCGAACTTCAAGCTATGGTTCGTAGAAGCTCTGAAATGTTCGGAGATTATGTAAAATCTAACCGTAATCTTCCTCCGGAAGTTGTTGCTGCATTTGAAAATCTTGACGACAGCTCTCGTAAACTATACTATGCTGCGGCTAACTTGCAACAGAAAGCTGATAAAAAACAAAAGATTATTGAAAAAACAACTCTCAAAGAGCAGTATTTCGAGCTTATCTCCATGATGAGTGAGGAAATTGAAGTTCTCAAACTCGAAGAAGAGCTTGATGAAAAAGTACATGATACAATTCAAAAGACACAAAAAAAGTATTTTATCCAAGAGCAAATCCGTACTTTGCAGAAAGAGCTTGACGATGATGATGAGCTAAACCCAGAAATTGCAACAATTCGAGAAGCAATTGACAAAGCATTAATGCCGGAACAAGCACTTGCCCGTGCAAATGAGGAACTGGATAAGCTCAAGAAAACACCTACGATGTCTCCTGAATTTAGTGTTATCCGTTCCTATATAGAAACCTTAACTTCCCTTCCTTGGTCTACAAGAACAGATGATAATATTCGTATTGAACATGTAAGAGCCACGCTTGATGCCGACCATTATGACCTTGAGAAACCCAAAGAACGTATTTTGGAATATATCTCTGTATTAAATATTGTGGGTTCATTACGCGGGCAAATACTATGTTTTGTAGGACCTCCGGGGGTCGGGAAAACATCGCTGGGCAAATCCATAGCCCGTGCTCTGGGACGGAAGTTCGTTCGTATTTCACTTGGCGGAGTAAGAGATGAGGCGGAAATTCGCGGTCATCGCCGTACCTATATTGGTTCGATGCCCGGTAAGATAATTGCTTCGATGAAAAAAGCCGGAGCAATTAATCCCGTGATTTTATTGGATGAGGTAGATAAGATGTCTACAGATTTTAGAGGCGATCCATCATCTGCACTTCTTGAAGTGCTCGACCCTGAACAAAACTCAACATTTAATGATCATTATCTTGAGGTTGATTACGACCTTTCGAATGTACTGTTTATTACAACGGCGAATGTTAAATATGATATCCCCGCTCCTCTGCTCGACCGTATGGAGGTAATTGATATTTCGAGCTATCTCGACCACGACAAACTCGAAATTGCAAAACGTCATATTATCCCAAAGCTTTTACACGAATTTGGACTTGAAAGTGTTAGTATTACATTCACTGATGCTGCATTATTGAAAATCATTAGAGAATACACTCGTGAAGCTGGTGTGCGGAATATTGAGCGAGAAATCGGCTCAATTCTTCGTAAGGTCGCAAAAACACTCGTTATGGAATTTGAGACAAAAGAAAATACCAAAGCTGCTAAAAAAGCTGAAACAAATCCTGATAAGGAGACACAACCGGCTCATTTCAAACTTCCCAAAAAGAAAACAGTTGTAATTGATGAAGCAACAGTTGTGAAACTTCTTAAAAATCCTAAATTCAGAGAGAAAAAGGATGAACTGAGCGATAAAATTGGAGTAGCTACCGGACTGGCATGGACAAGTATGGGCGGCGATACATTACCTGTAGAGGTTACAATCATGCCCGGTGCCGAGAAACTCACGCTAACCGGAAAACTTGGCGATGTGATGAAAGAATCGGCAACAGCAGCCCTCTCATACGTCCGCTCGAATTGGTATGCCCTCGGAGTGCCTGAAAACTTTTCTAAAGACAAAGAAATTCATATTCATGCACCGGAAGGATCAATCCCTAAAGATGGACCTTCAGCGGGAATTACAATGTCACTTGCTCTTATTTCGGCTGCTTCGTCCAGACCATTACGAGGGGATTTGGCAATGACCGGTGAAATTACTTTGCGAGGCAATATTCTGCCGATAGGCGGACTGAATGAAAAGCTGCTGGCTGCCAAGCGCAAAGGAATTACAACAGTTCTCATTCCAAAGGATAACCAACAAGACATTTCTGAAATTAACCCTATTATTACAAAAGGGCTTCAAATAGTCCCGGTAGGTCATCTTACCGAAGCACTGCAATATGCTTTTCGAGCTGAACAGGCGCAAAGTGAACAGTAATTGAACGGAAATAAGTGCTGAGATATAAAATAATTCACGTCAAGGCAGTTGTTACAACTTCCTTTCCGCATAGACGCATAGCATGAAGGTATCGTAACAACCGACATGACCTAAATAATCATATTCCATCAATCAGCCGCTCTTGTAATGTAATAGTTACATGAGCGGTTTTTATGTTATCAAATCATTAAGCAACCATAATGATAAGCCAATGTGCAAACAGCTAAATTGCTAATTATGAAAACTGTAATCAATCGTATGTATTGAGTATCAGTTCTTTACAATTACTAGGTTCTGTTCTATCACATTAGGAGTCGTTTATGCGCTTTTTGGGTTCAAAGTCATTGTGCTTATTTGCACTAATACTCACACTTGCAGTGAGTTTCTCTGATATTTATGCTCAGGAATTCCCGCCGCAAGGAAGAACATTGCAATTTTTGGGTCGCTATTCCACAGGTTTGTTTAATCAAGCTGCTGCTGAAATTGCATCGTATGACCCTATTTCTAAGAATACGTATCTATCTAGTGCGGTTGCTGTACGATTGGATGCAGTCAGTTTGGCTGACCCTAAAAACCCCACCCTTTCATTTACCATAGACTTAAGTCCATACGGCAGTGCTGTAAATAGTGTTGCTGTAAAAAACGGACTTGTAGCAGTAGCAATGGAAGCAACTCCCCGCACCGATAACGGTACTGTTGTGTTACTGACTACAGCAGGAGTATTTCTCAATCAAGTGACAGTGGGTGCTCAGCCCGATATGCTCATGTTTACCCCTGACGGTACAAAAATACTGACAGCTAACGAAGGTGAACCAAACTCAAATTATTCAATTGACCCTGAGGGTTCTGTTACGATTGTTGATATTTCAGCAGGTGCTACAAATGCAACTGCAACCACTATTGGATTTAGTGCTTATAACACACGTAAACAAGAACTTCTCGCTAAAGGGCTTCGAATTTTCGGACCGAATGCAACTGTAGCTCAAGACCTTGAGCCGGAATATATTGCAGTTTCGCCTGACGGAAATCGTGCTATGGTAACAATGCAAGAAGCAAACGGCTTGGCTGTTATTGACCTTGTCAATAAAACACTTGTTGATATTTTGCCACTCGGTACAAAAGATTGGGGACGCGGTTTACCTCGCTTGGAAAAATACACAATGACCAATCGTCCTTTGCTCGGAACTACTGCTGCTGGACAAGATATTTTGCTCGGCGGTTTCTCAAGCCTATTCTTTGAAGGAATGACCGCCAATGGTAAAATGAAATTCCTTACAAATCCCGATCGTGGTCCAAATGCTGAACCTTTCAATGTCGGCGGAATTCTAAAACGCCCTTTTGCTTTACCGGACTACCAAGCGCGTCTTGTTCGCTTTGAATTCGACACTACTACAAAGGCAATCAATATAACCCAACAACTCATGCTCACAAGAGCCGATGGAGTAACTCCGATTTCAGGTCGTCCTAATGTTCAGGCACAGGCGCAAGGGCTGGCATATACCGATGAATTTGGTATTGATTTGTATGCTAATCCAATCCCTAATGATGACTTGGGTGGCGATATGGAAGGTGTCGTCGTCGCATCTGATGGTACATTCTATTTAGTGGATGAATATCGTCCGGCTATTTATAATTTTGATGCAAACGGAAGGTTAATTGACAGATACATTCCTCAAGGTACTGCTGCTGCTGCTGGTCGCGGAGCAGGTGCATTCGGCAATGAAGTACTCCCGGCTGTGTATGGTGCAAGAAGAAATAACCGTGGATTTGAAGCAGTAGCTCTTGAAGGAAACAAACTCTATGCATTTATCCAAAGCGGGATTGATTCGCCGGATGTTGCTAATGATAATTCAGCCAAAAATTCAAATTTTTGCAGAATTGTAGAATTTGATATTGTTTCAAAAACAGTAACGGGTGAATATATTTACCCATTATTTGAGCGTGCTACCGCAACCGACAAACTTGGAGATGCTGTTTCCTTGGGCAATGGTCGCTTTATGGTAGTGGAACGCGACGATGCAACAGGTCCGAGTGCACGTAAATATATTTTTGAAATAAATTTGACAGGTGCTACCAATACATTTACAAACCCTCCTTCACTTCCTGACGGAAAGACAATCGAAAATTCAACGTATGATGAATTAATTACTGCAAATGTACGTCCTGTTTTTAAACGTAAAGCTGTTCATTTACCGTCAATCGGTTATGACCAATCAGATAAAATAGAAGGACTTGCTCGCATTGACGACAATACTTTTGCAGTACTGAACGACAATGATTTTGGTGTAGGTGGAAGTGTTTTGCCCGCTATTCCTAATGGTTTGATTACTGTAAACCAGACTCCTGTTGTACTTGGCATCATACATTTTGACAGAAGTAATGCATTGGATGCAAGTGACCGCGACGGAGCCGGAGCTACAACATCCATCAATTTCCGTAACTGGCAAAATCTTTATGGTTTATTTATGCCGGATGCTATCGGTTCGTTTTCAGCAGGCGGTCTCCCATATTATATTACTGTCAATGAAGGTGATGCCCGCGAATATACCGGCTTTCAAGAAGAACGCAGAATCAGTGACGCAGCTCGTGTACCACTGAACCCGGTTTTCTTCCCGAATGCTTCTACATTACGTCAGGATGCTAACTTAGGTCGTCTCCAAACTCCTACCAATACCAACGCAGGTACCCTTACGGCTTCATCACCTTCTACCGGTGACTTGGACGGCGACGGAACATTTGAAATGCTCCACACGTTCGGAACTCGTTCATTTACGATTTGGAATGCCGAAGGCAACCAAGTATGGGACAGTGGTGATGAATTAGAGCGTAGAACAGCATTTCTCTTCCCGAATAATTTTAATGCTTCCCACACTTCAAATAACCGCGACGGCAGAAGCACCTCCAAAGGTCCTGAGCCGGAAGCTGTTGCTGTAGGCATTGTAAATGGTCGTACTCTCGCTTTTATCGGTTTAGAGCGTATCGGTGGAATCGGAATATGGGACGTAACAAATCCTCATGCTCCAAAATATGTGGATTATCTAAACACTCGCGCTTTCAATGCTACATTCAATTATCCGACAGAAGGAGATTTAGGTCCTGAAAGCATAACATTCATTTCAGGTCCTGAGAGTCCGAATGGTCAGCCAATCCTACTTGTAGCAAATGAAATCAGTGGAACTGTTGCTGTGTTTCAAATTAACCCTTCGATCGTGTATGTAAATACTGCGACAGGTGATGACAATTTCACCGGTACAACTTCCGACAATATCCCAAGTGGTTCAGGTCCAAAGAAAACTATACAGGGTGGTATTTCAGGAGTTGCTAATGAAGGTCGTGTGGAAGTTGCCGCAGGAACATACAATGAAAACGTCTCTATAAACAAACAGGCGTTAATTATTGGTCCAACACTCACTAACGGTAATCCATCTGTAACATTGAACACTGCTAGCGGTACCTCAGTTACCGGCTTAGGACCAGATACAAAGATGTTCCAAAGAGTTAATATCAACATAGCAGGTGGTGCCAATTCTTTCCTTGGAACAATACCATCCGGCAGTTCTGGTAACATTGTACTTATAGGCAATGCACAAGTTGGTGGAACAAAAGTAACACCGACTGCTGCTGCTCCATATATCAATGATGCAAATGATTCCGGATTTGGAACAGGTAAGTTCCTTTTTGGTCCTATTGCCGCACCGACTCCTGCGCTCGTACTTCAACTCGATGCATCTGCCGTTACTCAATCGAATAATACGCAATTACCTCTGTGGACAGATTTAGCAGGAGGGAATAACAATGCAACACAAAACTTTAATTCATGGAAACCAACTTTCGAGTTCAAAAATGCGGATTTGAATAATATGAATACTGTTACTTTTGGTCAGAATCGCGGATTGGAACTCGGAGTAGATACTGCACTGACTGGCGGCTACCAAAAGGTAATATTTGCAACCTTCCGCACAGGCAATCATACGCTGAACTATCAAACAGTAGTAGAGCTTGGCGGCACGGAAAGCGGTTTTGTAATTTACATCTATAATCAACGTGCTTATTTCGGTTCATGGAATAATACATTTAACACCATCTATGCTTCTCAACCTGTCGCTAACAACGCAAATTATTTAGCACAAATTACATACGACGGCACAAAATTCAGTTGCTCATTGAACCGTTTAACTTATACAGGTAATTTTAATCAAGGAATGATTAACCCGTCTGCCAATAAGTCAGGAATCGGCTTTGCATCTGACCGTACAAGATATCATAATGCTCCTGCAAGTTCTGGATACTCAAATTCATTTGTCGGCAAAATTCCAGAGGTTCTCATTTATAATTCAGCCAATATTGAAGTTCGTGAACAAGCGTTTGCATATTTGAACAGCAAGTACAATCTTGGTCTTGACTTACAGCCACTTGCAAAAACAGGTTCTGATGATGACAATCTTTGGAGAATTGAAACCGGTGAATTCGAAGAGCTTAGTGAAAATGGACTGTTGGTCTCCCCTAATCCAGCAACAGATGTTGTTACTGTAACATTGAATAACAGCATGGAGGAACTCGTTCATATTTCAATTACTAATATTTTAGGCGTTGAAGTTCTACCTTCATTTGATGTTATGTGTAGTAAGGGAGTTTCTTCAATTCCTATGAATGTTGCTACACTCCCTGCGGGAATGTTCCTTGTTCGTGCCGATAACGGAAATACTTCTACAAGTCAAAAAATCATGATAGTTCGATAAGTAGAAGATTGCATCCTTCCTTCGAGAGCGTTTCGTTTCGGCAAGACGCTCTTTTTTTGTTGTGTTTGATTCAAATTGTTGGTTGTATTAATTCTTGGGGCAACGCCCCAAGTGGAATTTAGCAGGAAGATCGGTTGTTACTACCTACCTGACCTAAAGTATCTACAAACAAAAGAACCCGCTTCGTTGGAAGCGGGTTCTTTGTTCATAGTCAATAAAATCGCTGTCATTCAGAGTTCACAATAGTCGCGAAAACCGACTAAAAAGCAAAGCAATGACATTAAAAATAAAATACTTGCAATTGTCATTCTGAAGGAGTCCTCTGGGCTGAAGAATCTCAGTTTAAATCGAACTTTGTGAATTATTTTATCTGCTTTGTGAAACTCTGTAACACTCTGTCAAACCCTGTGGGAGATTCTTTTCAATTTTCTCACAGAGTTCACAGGGTTTATCACAATGGTTCATATAGCAAATCACAAGAGATGTCATTTACAAGGATTCTTAGACTGAAGAATCTCAGTTTAGGGGATTCTTCTGGAATTAGAAAATGCACTGAGAGAAGAAGTAACGCTCAGATTATTAAGAAATACATAGTTATCAAGATTCAATTAAACGGAGATTCTTCAGTCGAGGACTCCTTCTGAATGACAGGAGGCAACTGTTTTGTTTTTAATGTAATTACACGTCAAGGTAGTTGTTACAACTGTCTTTCCGCACAGACGCATAGCAGGAAGCCCATTTGTAACAACCGACCTGAACTAAACAAAAAAACCCGCCTCGTTGGAAGCGGGTTCTGTAATGTCAGTATGTCAATAAATTTTACATATCCATTGACTTAATATCGCCGACTATCGCCCAGGCATTTGCTCCTGCTCTCGAAGCATCCGCTTTTACGGTAACACGCTTCAATGCTTCCGGCTTCATGTTTTGTGCAAAGTACGCGTTCATTGCTGCAACTCTCTCTGCTATTATATCCACTACCGGTAGCTTAGCAACCGGAGTTTTAGATTTTTTAGCGGGTTTGGCTTTCTTAGCCGGCTTTCCTTTTGTTTTTGCTTTAACTTCCACATCCCCACCTACAGAAACTGTAACGAAGAGAGACCGGTTTCCTGCAATCATTTCAGTAATTGCGACAAGCTCTTTTTCAGATGAAAGAATAGATTTAGCAGGGGCAAAAACCATCCATTCACCGAGAGCATCACCCTTTTTCATAATTTTAACGGGTAATGTTTGCGACTGCTCGTAGTAGCTGCCACTTTCACGAAGAGTAAACGAAAGGGGGGCTGCTATTCCGTCGGTCATTTTACAATTTACTTTATATGTTTCACCGGGTTTGAGAATTTGCTCAAATGTGCCGTTGGCAGGAGTACCGCCTCTAATTTTAGCACCGCCGCTTGCAGGAATCAGCTCGTACTTGAGTGAAACAGGTTGCCCTGTTTTAGCGTCGGTAAAGGTAGTTTTAACTAGGGCAGTTGCTCCTATCTGAGCGTGAGTCGAGGTAACAAATGCCAAAAGAAAAAGTAGGGAAAAGAACGATTTGACCATTAGATATATGCCTATCAATAGTGAAAAAAAAATAATAAGTAAGTGGACAGATTTTGGTCAAGTCAGGTGTTGTTACAACTGACTTTCCGTAAAGACGTTTAGAAGGAAGGTCGGTTGGAACAACCGGCTTGACCCAAATAAAATATTTACCGATGTCATTCTGAAGGAGTCCTCGACTGAAGAATCTCAGCTTAGACTGCTCTAAAGAATTAAGTATTATAGTCAAGTCAGCTATTACAACTGACTTTCCGGAACGACGCTTAGAAGGAAGGTCAGTTGTAACAACCGAACTGACTCAAAATTGTCATTTTTGTTAAACAATAGCTAAGTGCTGGGACAAAAATAATTATCATAATTAATATCCATAATTTGGCAAGTAATT
>CAZGNO010000083.1:0-16491 GCA_964527785.1 uncultured Chitinophagaceae bacterium | reverse complement strand
GTTCTTACGGAGATTCTTCAGTCGAAGACTCCTTCAGAATGACAGAAGGCAACTGACTTATTTTTTAAGTCATTGCATTATTTTGTAGGCGGCTCGGCGACTATCTGGAACTCAGTATGACATGAACTTGTTTGTCATGCTGAGCGTAGTCGAAGCATCTAATACTTGCCAATTTTAAAACAAATAATTTTCAGAATTTAATGGTTTGGTTATTTTAGTCTCATCACTCATTTCTCCAATTCCGCATTCATCCCTTCCCACACATTTCCCATCAATTCCTTTTCTTGTGTTCTCGACAGTTCTCCATCAATCCTGATAGGGGATTGAATTACCAAATCCACTTCACCGCTATTAAATTTAAGCGATTTCTTGGGTAATATCAAGCTCGTTCCTTTTAAAATTATCGGTACAATCGGCTTATGACTACGGGAAGCAAGATAAAAACCTCCTCGCTTGAACTTCTGTAATTTACCATCCTTCGAGCGTGTTCCTTCAGCGAAAATTATTACGCTTTCGCCGTGTTTGATTGCCTCGATAGCAGTATTGATGCTCTCCATTGCATTCGATGCACTCTCTCGTTCAACGGCAATAAACGGTGACATTTTCATATTCCAACCCAAAAACGGAATGCGTTCCAATTCCTTTTTGTACATAATCCTTATAGAGTCATCGAGTGAGGCAAGCAGTACAGGAATATCAAACAAACTCGCGTGATTAACAATATACACCCGTGATTCTCCCTTCGGAAGCAACTCATCACCTTGCACCCGTACCGAAACGCCAGATATTCTTAATAAACCTTTCGACCATCGTCGTGAATACCCGAAATATACACTTTTGTCACGTTTTCCAATCATTTTTGACATCACAACTATTGAGTAATAGATGGTAATGGCGATTATTCCGATTGTTTGCAGTAGAAATTTTATAAAATTCATTCTTGAACAGTAAGACGAATGTGTTGTACGCACTAGGGCAAATATGTGTACCAGTCAGTTAGAGTCATTCTAGGTTCAAGACAGCCGCTGAACCGCCTTCAAAATAAGACAATGAAAATAAATAATACAGTGACTTCTGTCATTCTGAAGGAGTCCTCGACTGAAGAATCTCAGTTTAGTTGAATCAAGAGAACTATGTATTTCATTGTCATCTGAGCTTGACTTTATCTTTTTTAGGGTGTTTTTTAATTCCCGGAGAATCCCCTAAACTGAGATTCTTCGGTCTAAGAAGCCCTCAGAGTGACAAGCAAACGTATAAATGTCATTTACAGACAATGAAAAAAAATAATACAGTTGCCTTCTGTCATTCAGAAGGAGTCCTCGACTGAAGAATCTCAGTCTAGACCACTCAAGAGAATTAAGCATTTCATTTGAGTTAACCGTTGTTACTTTTGATGGATTATTTAATTCTCAAGAACCATCTACACCGAGATTCTTCAGTCTAAGAAGCCCTCAGAGTGACAAGCATATACAACAGATGTCATTTACTCTATCTGATGCTTCGTCTGCCAAAAGTATTGTATTTCAAACAATTTGAGACAATACTACCGCACCACCACAAACTTATGAATAACAGTTTTTCCACCGGCTTCTGCCTTGAGCAGATATATTCCCGATGCTACAGAATTTGGAATAGTAACATACTCTGTTTGTCCGTTCGCTGTACCGTGCCACAATTCTGACTCTATCCCGTATCCGTTTATAATGGATAATCGTGCTGCTGAACCTATTGGCGGAAGAACCGTTACTGCCGTACAGGAGTTTTGTGAATTATCGGAATAAAGGGTTGTAAGAGTAAAATCTGATGTAGATTCCTCTGATACACCCGTAGTGCTCATTTGCTCAATAACGAACCATATCGAATTTACTTTTTCCTGGTCAATATCAAATGAATACTTATTATTGGCTAGTTTGGTGATGGCAATCGGTTTGGATATTCTGTATCCCTCAGCATCGAGAGGAGTTATCTTCACTGAATCGAAAGGAGAAGCGAACGTAAAGCGCATAGTCATTGCCTCTGTCTGCATCGGACCGTTGCCCCATATCGTCAGTGCATTTTTAAGTTGCCACACTGCACCGCCATTTACTGCACGGGAGGACAGCGTAAGCAGAGATTTGCGTGAGCGTGAAACAGGCAATGAATCATCACTAATCCACGAGAATGATCCGACCGAACCGGCATCCAGGCGTTCAACACGAATATCATCATTATCAGTTGGAAATGTAAGAATTTTACCGCCGATGGCTCCTGTCCCGGCAATATAACGCGGTGTATTGATCGTAAAGACACTGTCCACGGCATTCCAAAGGAGTTCTTCAGTATCCGATAGCATATTTTTGGTATCTACTACCCCGTTATCGCTGGAGAGTTCGGAGATGGTTCGGTGCGGAAGCTCTGACTGTTCTTTGGCATCAAACGAATCAATCTGCATTTTTCTAAACAGCAGCATTCGCTGGTCGGAATTCAACTGTAGCCAGTGCGGACGGTAAATCTGCCATTGTGGAGTGATTAAATCATCTGCGGAATATTTGAGACCGATTGTACGTTTGGCAGGAGCAATTGCACCCGAATAAAAAGCCCGTGCTGCCTGTGGCATCATCGAAAGGAATGTTGAATTTTTGAGTTGATATACTTGGGGGCTGTCTATGATATTATTCGTCATTGTGTAACGGCTGTCTGCATAATATGTCAGGAAAAATCCGTCCCAATCTTGATATGCAGAATAAGCCGGAAGCATGGTCAGCATTTCATTTTGATGCGCCGACGGGTACGCCATCAGGAAGCCGCTCACAAAGAATGGCTTGTCTTTGATTTTAGCGCGTGCATAGTTTGGAAATGAAGCGGCATAGGAATTGGAAGCCATTCCTGCGTTTTGAATTAATTGAATTGCCCCTATCCGCTGCGCTCCGTCCCAGCCGTCAAATTCATTGGTAAAATCAGTACTGTTTACGGCAAAAAGGTCGTTGAGCAGTTCTGTTTGTGTCCCACCTGAAATCAGGGCTTTTGTGCCGATTGAATCCTTGAGAAATGAATACATTGCATCGGTGTACAGTTTTACGAGACCCGTATAGAAAATTGCATTATCAGCCATACGTTGAATACTTACCGTATTATCAGACCATTGCGAACGTTTTACAGAGAAATTAGCCATGCTTTCATTTGCAGCCAGTCCTTGTGTGGATACTTCCCGCAATTGAACATTATCAAGGAAAAAATCACCGGTCGTCTGACCGAGATAAAATGATAAATTGACAGTGGAACTGTCGGTAGTATTCGATCGGAACCGAATAATGTATTCTTTCCAATTGGCTGTGACGGTGTCCTGCTGGAACAGCCCGTACACATCATACGGGAATATTCCACGTTGAGTGATAATAATGAATGGACGTTTACCTACTGCAGTGGTTGTCTTGGCAGAGAATCGAAGCTCATAGTCATGGTATTTTATAAGTTTAACTGTCTGATTAACGAGTTGAACGGCAAAGTTCAATCCTGTGGTCTGGCTTACCTTCACATTTGCACTGCGTTCGCCCTCTACTTTATTACCGTCGGACGTTAATAAAACGCCTTTGGCTTGTTCGTTCACAAAAAATTGCCAATTGGTAGTCGGGTCAGCAGCATCTTCAAAGCCACCGTTTTGAACAATATTGGTAGGAGACGCAGAAAATCCGGTCCATGTTTGCTTTAATTTAAGGTCATTGCCATATTTTTCTTGTAAAAAGAGTGAAAAAAGAGAGTCCAAACGTTTTACGTGATAATACGATAGTCCGTATTGTTGCGGAGTGAGCAGCTCTCCGTTTCTCCAGCGTAACATCAGTGAGTTTTCGTATGTCAAATCAAGAAAAGCAATTGCTGGGTCTTCTTTCCATGCTTTTTGTGTGTATGGGTTTACATGTTCCATCAGCATTTTCACTACTTGTTTATGTTTTGGGAGGAATGCCGGCTCAACATACGGGATGTAGCGGGGGAGTGAATCCCAATTTACAATACCGTCACCCGGGCGCGGCTTCCATTCCCCGTGAAGACTCATATAAATGTAGATGCCATTCAATGATAATTGATAGATAAACCAAACAATACGTTTCATTTGCTCAGGACTGAGAGAATCTGAAGTGTTACCGTTTGCCAAAAAAGTTGCTTCAGGCCAATAGCTGAAATCAAAACCGTATAAACGTGCTGCGTTAAATCCAAGTGAACGCAAACGTTTTGCAATCGAAACTGCATCGGCACTGTCGGGATAGCAGGCAGTATAGTAGAACGAAGCCCCTATAAAACGGGCGCGTTTGCCATCGGCAGTAGCAAAGTGTCCGTCTTTTATCGAAATTTGGCTGATAGGTTTTAGAGGAGGAATACCAAGGTCGGTTTCATGTACACCCGATTGAGGGATTGTAAATGTAAATGGTCGTAAAATCGGTTGTGAATACACCTGCATGGCTGTGCAGATGAAAACAAAGACCAAAACCAAAAATGAGGAAAAAAGACGCATGAAAACCTCCGCTAGAATAGACTGAAGCATGGTTAAAAGTATCATTTATTCGCACTGTATACCACAAAAGTAAAAAGAAACTACTAAAGAAACCCGCTTTGCCAAAGAAATTTTTTAAAAGAGCGAAAATTGACAAAGTTTACGGTGAGTTAGAGAAAGTTTTTGGCGGATTGCACTTTTCTTCTCAATTTGCGGAAGTGTATTACCAATTCATAAAATTTTGAGGTTTGCTATGCGAGATTCACGCCGTAACTTTCTGCAAAAAGCAATGCTGACATCCGTAGGGACTATAGCTTTTCAGACATCGGGCTTTGCCCGTGCGATGGAAGCGGTGAGCCAACTTGACCCTCTCGAATCACCGCTTGTTACTGCGAGTGATGAAGATTTTTGGGTGCAAATCCAATCGGCGTATGCAATGGACAGAACGTATATTAACCTCAATAATGGCGGAGTGAGTCCAAGCCCCCGTGTGGTGATGGATGCCGTAAAACGGTACATGGATTTTACCAACGGTGCTCCTGCCAGAAATCTATGGACACACCTCGAACCGACGGTTGAAACTGTGCGAGAAAAACTCGCCAAAATGTTTGCGTGTTCGCCCGAAGAGATAGCAATTACCCGTAATGCCAGCGAAAGTTTGCAAACAGTTCAGCTTGGTATGAACCTGAAGGCGGGTGATGAAGTGGTGACAACTACACAAGATTATCCGCGTATGCTGACTACTTGGGAGCAGCGTGTCCGTAGGGATGGTATTGTACTTAAAAAAGCAGTATATCCCGTTCCGTTAATGAATACTGAAGACTATGTAAAGGCAATTGAAAAAGAAATTACATCAAAAACAAAAGTAATTCACATCTCACACGTTCCTTTTTGCAGCGGGCAAATTACACCTGTGCGTGCTGTATGCCGTTTGGCAAAATCACGTGGAATAGAATGTATTGTGGATGGAGCGCACGCTTTTGCTCAATTCCCTTTTACACAAAAAGACTTGGAATGTGATTACTATGGTACGTCATTACACAAATGGCTGTCTGCGCCAATCGGTACGGGTATGCTGTATGTAAAAAAAGAAAAAATAAAAGATATTTGGTCGCTCATGGCTTCGGACAAAGCGATGGAAGAGAATATCCGTAAATTTGAGGAAATAGGCACGCATCCTGCTGCGTTGCATAATGCAATTGCTGATGCAATAACGTTTTGCGACGGAATTGGAGTTGAGCGAAAGGCGGCTCGTTTGCGATTTATTCACCACCGGTGGATAGACCGTTTGCGCAAATATCCGAATGTACATTTCCTTCAAAATATTGACGATGAAAGGAATTGGTGCGGATTAGTGTTATTCACTATAGACGGAATGGACGCCGGAAAAATAGGGGAGTATTTACTGTCGAAGCATCGCATTATTACTACTCCTATTACATATGCAGAAATTGCAGGGGTACGTATTACACCGAATGTCTATACAACTCTCTCTGAAATTGATTATTTTGCGGACATCCTCGAAACAATCGCTATGGGGCAAGTGAAAGAAGTAATGGCTTCGGTGAAATAAAGCGTTTTACCGTTTTGGTCGAGATTTGATAATTAATGAATGAACAGCTTATGTCCCAAGATACAATGTTATGGGTCGGATTTCACATTTTAGTTGCAGTTTTACTGATTCTTGACCTCTTTGTTTTCAACAAGAAGGCGCATGAAATTACAGTTCGTGAGGCGTTAAAATGGACGGCATTTTGGGTAGGTTTGGCGGTGGTATTTTGTGGAGGGATACTCTACTGGGGAACGCCTGAAATGGCGTTGGAGTTTGCTACCGGATATATAATTGAGGAGTCGCTCAGTGTAGATAATTTATTCGTATTTCTAACGATATTTAGTTATTTCCAAGTTCCTGCCAAGTATCAGCATAAAGTTCTTTTTTGGGGAATTATAGGGGCATTGGTTCTAAGGGCAACGTTTATTTTGGGCGGGATTGCACTAATTCAACAGTTCCACTTTATTATCTATATATTCGGTGCTTTTTTGCTGTTTACGGGTATAAAACTTGCTATCCAACAAGAGCAACAGATACAACCGGAGAAAAACCCTGTTTTGAAATTACTCCGGCGGTTTGTAGGTGTATCGAAATATTATTCAGATGATAAATTTTTTGTCCGTAGGATGGGCTATACGTTCGCAACGCCGCTATTTGTTGTGTTGGTACTGATTGAGACTACAGACTTACTCTTTGCAGTTGATTCCATTCCCGCCGTTTTGGCAGTTTCATCCAACCCCTTTATTATTTACACGTCAAATATTTTTGCTATTCTCGGCTTGAGAACGCTATATTTTGCTCTCGCAGGGCTTGTCAATGTATTTCATTATTTGAATTTGGGGATGTCGGTTATTCTGATGTTCATCGGGGTTAAGATGGTACTTTCAGATATATATAAAATTCCGATTGGTGTTGCATTAGGAGTAATCGTAGGTATTTTGGTAGTATCAATTGCCGCCTCTCTTCTAATGCCTAAAAGAGAGGAAGCTGAGGAGTAAAGTCTTACTGATATGACCGGAGTTATGTTCTATTTGACGTAGCTATCGAGCGACGAGTCATTTGGCGTAAATGACGTCTTTTAATTGTCTGTAATTCTGAGCTCACAATAGTCGCGAAAACCGACTACAAAGTAAAGCAATGACATTAAAAATAAAATACTTGCAATTGTCATTCTGAAGGAGTCTTCGACTGAAGAATCTCAGTTTAGTGGACTCTTGAGGAATTTAAAAAATGCCCTAAAAAAAGAAGAGGTTAAGCTCAGATGATAAAGAAATACATAATTCTCATGATTCAACTAAATTGAGATTCTTCAGCTCAGAGGACTCCTTCAGAATGACAGAAGGCAACTGTCTTATTTTTTATGTTATTGTATTATTTTGTAAGCAGTTCGGCTACTATCAGGAACTATGAATGACAACTGTACGATTCAATAATTTATTTTGTCCCCTTACTTATAGGCATACAAAATCACTATGAACATACTATGGAAACAAATCGTAATCCGTTCGATTCATCACAACAAAGCTAAAAGCACTTCCACAAAGAACATATATTCACCACAAGAACTTACCGATGCATCCAAGCAATTAAAGATTAACTTCCGTATATTTATAAGAAATATCCTTTTTATTATCTTTGGTATTTTTTCAGCATCCATCGGACTGGAGAGTTTTCTACTTCCTAATAAATTCCTGGATGGCGGGGCAACCGGTATTGCGCTACTGATATCCGAATTAAGCTCCTTTTCTTTATCAATTTTGCTTGTTCTCATCAATCTTCCATTTGTTTTAGTAGGTTATAAAACGATGGGCAAAAGATTTGCCTTCAAGACGGCTGTGGCAATCGGAGGGCTTGCCCTGGTCACCGGAACTATTCATTTTCCGGCTATCACCCATGATAAACTGCTTGTAGCTGTTTTTGGAGGGTTTTTTTTGGGGGCTGGAGTGGGGCTTACCATCAGAGGTGGGGCAGTGCTTGACGGTACGGAGGTACTTGCAATAGCACTCAGTAAAAAACTAGGGACAACTATCGGTGATATTATCATCATCATTAATATTGTAGTGTTTTCGTCTGCTGCCTATTTCTTTTCCATAGAAACAGCATTGTATTCAGTGATAACATACTTGGCAGCTACCAAAATCATTGATTTTACAATTGACGGCATCGAAGAATATACGGGAATTACCATAATTTCAACCAAGAGTGAGAAAATGCGTACAATGATTATCAATGAGTTAGGTCGCGGAGTTACAGTATATAAAGGTAAGGGTGGATATGGAAAGCAAGGGGAAACTACCGACATGGATATTATCTACACAGTCATTACCCGTCTGGAAGTAAGCAAACTCAATGCTGAAATTACAAAGATAGACCCGTCGGCATTTGTAGTGATGAGCAGTATCAAGGACACCAAGGGCGGGATGATAAAGAAGAGACCGTTTAAGCATTAATAGATAGTCTCAATCGTCAAAAGGAAAGACTGAAATTTATAATTGATTATTAATCCCTTCCCATAGTTGATGCAGCAATTCGTTCAAATCGCCCTTGCCCTTCCTATCCACAAACAGTTTACCTACGCAGTTTCTGATGAATTGTGGCAAGAAAACCTTGTGGGAAGACGAGCACTTGTGCCGTTCGGAAAGCGCACCCTGACAGGAATAATTACCTCTGTAACTTCCGACCCGCCCGGCAGTGCGAAATTCATTCACGAAATATTGGATGATGCACCGATTTTTGGTGAACGGCTGATGGATTTTACGAAATGGGTGTCTGAATATTACTTTGCTTCATGGGGCGAAACTCTCAAAGCCGCACTCCCTATGGGAATGTCGCCTCAAAGCGTCGTGACAGTTAAACTGCTGCACACTATTACTGATGAAGAACTGGCAGCAATTGCAAAACGTGCACCAAAAAGAGCAGCACTCCTAAAACTCCTCACAACACACAAAGGGGCGGTGTCGGTCGGGCATTTGCAAAAGCAGCTCAATACCGATTCTGTCAGCGAGCAGTTGGATGCGCTCGAAACAGCAGGGATTATTCGATGTATTCACGGCATTGAAGCGGACATCCAACCCAAGATGCAAAAGGCGATTTATATCAACCCCGATGTTCCCGATTCCCAGGAATTTTTTAAAGCAACGCTTGATGAACTGGACCGCAAAGCCCCAAAACAGGCATTGCTTCTCAGTCATCTCTATATTCATTCTCTCCATAATGAAGCTCCGATGCTGCTCAGGGATGCTCTTCAAGAAACCAATACGTCATCGCAAACTGTGCAGGGTTTGAAGCAAAAGGGATTGATTCTCGAAACCGAAATCGAAATATCACGCATAGAAAAGCCCGCAAAAGAATCGCTTGTACAGCGCGAAGAGGCGCATCTGCCTCTCACAATAGAACAAGAACACGCTCTCAAAAAAATCAACGAACAGCTTACAGCAGAAAAATACAAGACCTTCCTCCTGCACGGGGTGACAGGCAGCGGGAAAACCCTGGTGTATATTCATGCTATCCGCCAGGCCCTCACGACGGGTAAAACCGCGCTGCTACTTGTACCGGAAATATCGCTCACTCCTCAACTTCTCGACAGATTCCATGCAGTTTTCGGGGAAGAAATAGCGGTGCTGCACAGCAAGATGAATTCCGGCGAACGCTTCGATAATTGGCGGAAAATTGAGAAAAACCAAGCTAAAATCATTATTGGCGCACGGTCGGCTATCTTTGCGCCGATAACTAATTTGGGGTTGATAATAGTTGATGAAGAGCACGAACCGAGCTATAAACAGGAGTCGCCTGCCCCACGGTATAATGCACGTGATTGTGCAATTATGCGCGGAGGTATCGAAAATGCTGTGGTCGTTTTGGGTTCGGCTACCCCCTCAATGGAAAGTATGTTCAATGCAAATTTGGGTAAATACCACTTGTTGGAGATTGCCTCACGTGCCGACGGTGCGAAAATGCCTGCGATTCGTGTGGTCAATCTCCGAATAGAGCGCAAAAACAAAATGATGGAAGGTGCATTCTCGCAAGACCTTCTCACTGCAATCGAGGAACGGGTTAATCGAAAAGAAGGGGTGATACTCTTCCACAACAGGCGCGGCTTCTCCAACCGTTTGGAATGCCTCGACTGTTCGGAAATCCCTCATTGCAAAAACTGTTCGGTAGCCCTTACCTACCATAAGGGTATGAACTTGCTGCGCTGCCATTATTGCGGATATAATACGGTAGCTCCGCAATGCTGCGAGGTATGCGGCAGTCTGGATATTCGAGAAATCGGAACGGGAACGCAGCGTATAGAGGAAGAATTACAGGAAATTCTCGAAAAACGCGGTATGACTCCCAAAATCCAGCGTATGGACGCCGATACAACCATCCAAAAAGGTTCGCATCGCCGTATTCTTCAGGAGTTTTCCTCCGGCGCGATTGATATTCTCGTAGGAACGCAAATGGTGGCTAAAGGGTTAGACTTTAGCCGTGTAACGCTTGTGGGAGTAGTAAATGCCGACCTCCAATTATTTATGCCTGATTTCCGTTCTGCTGAGCGGACGTTCCAATTACTTACCCAAGTTTCCGGTAGGGCAGGGCGTAGCAGTGAATTTGCAGGTGAGGTAATAATCCAAACGTCACACCCCGACCATCAGGCAATTATTGCCACGCTTGCTGGTCGCTATGAATTTCTCTATGCCGATGAACTCCAGCTTCGTAAGGACGCTCATTATCCTCCGTTTACCCGTTTTGTAATGATTGAATTTTCAGGGGTGTACGAACAGCAGGTTCACGAGCATTCGCATTATTTTGCGGGTTTTTTGCCGTCGCACAATCCTGCTGTCTTGCGTGTGGGACCTTCTGTGCCGACGATTGCACGGCTACGTTCCCATTATCGCAGGATTCTCATTCTCAAGAGCATGAAGCATCTCGATACAAACGGCGAAAAGCTTCGTACTGCGATATCAACAGCGTATGCTGCCTATCAACAAAAACACGCCACTTCGGCGGTAAAAATTACTATTGACATTGATTCTTTTTCAGGGGTGTAAATTTTGACAAAACTTTACTTTATTGGTATAGGCGGTACTGCGATGGGAGCGGTTGCTTTGGCGTGCCGTCAGTTGGGATATGAGGTGTGCGGGTCAGATGCGAATATCTATCCTCCCATGAGCGACTTTCTGCGGGAAAGCGGCATACGGTATTACGAAGGATTTAACGGCGACAATATAGTTGATGCAAATCCCGATACAATTGTGGTCGGTAATTCGGTAAGCAGGGGCAATCCCGAACTTGAATATGCTCTCGACGAGCGAATGACACTCGTTTCGATGCCGGAAATTATACGGGACTATCTCATTGCAAAGCATACTTCCGTTGTTATTACCGGTACTCATGGCAAGACTACCACTTCATCATTAACTGCATGGTTGCTGGACTCTGCGGGGTTAAACCTCGGATTTCTCATCGGGGGGATTCCGGGTAATTATACGCAGGGATGCCGTCCGGTTCCACAGACCGAAAACGGCTACTTCGTAAGTGAAGGTGACGAATACGACACCGCCTTTTTTGATAAACGAAGTAAATTCTTGCTCTATAAACCGAGCATAGCCGTTATTAACAATCTTGAATTTGACCACGCCGATATTTTCAGTTCGCTCGACGACATTAAAAAGTCATTTCGGCTGTTTGCACGATTGATTCCCCGTAATGGATTGCTCCTTGCTGCGAGTGAAGATGCAAATGTCCGTGAGATTGCTGCTGCTGCTCTTTCGAGGGTGGAGACGTTCGGACTTGGCGAAGATGCATATTGGCGTGCAACTGACGTTGAATATTCTGATACTGGGACGAACTTTACACTTCAAAGAAACGGCGAAAATGTAAGTAAATTTTCCACAATGCTCTCAGGCGAGCATAATCTGAAAAATACACTGGCTGCAATAGCGGTTGCAATGAGTGTCGGTATTTCTACAAATGATATTCAGCATGGTTTGAATACCTATAAATTACCCAAACGTCGTTTGGAAACGATAGGAATATGGAACGGTTGCACTGTGATTGACGACTTCGCGCATCATCCGACGGCAATCGCCGAGACGCTCAAAACGCTCCGACGTAAATATGGCGGGTCGCGCATTGTGGCGTGTTTCGAGCCGCGCTCCAACACAACCACACGTAATATTTTTCAAAAAGAACTACCCGAATCATTCCAAAATGCAGACATTGTCTGCTTCGGTGCATTGAACCGTCCCGAACGCTACGGACAGTCCGAACGCCTCGACACTGCATTAATAGCCGAAACGCTCCGTTCGGAAGGGAAAACTGTACAAATCATCTCACCGGAAGAGGGGAGCAATCCGCAATGGGGAAAAAATGTTTATTCGTTTTTGGAGGAGAATGTGCGGGAGGGTGATGTGATTGTGCTGCTCAGTAACGGAGATTTTGGAGGGCTGAGGGCGCAGTTGAAAGAGGGGGTAGGGAAGTAGTAAA
Organism: uncultured Chitinophagaceae bacterium; assembly: GCA_964527785.1. GTDB lineage: Bacteria > Bacteroidota > Ignavibacteria > Kapaibacteriales > UBA961 > JADJXV01. The sequence goes on along the minus strand of CAZGNO010000083.1, from coordinate 4,003 downwards.
TTGAACCATAGTCACTTTGTCGAAAATCTATTGAATAAATATCCGTGAATCCAAAGGATTCAAATGTTTATAGAAAAGTAGAATAATAAATACGCAATACGACCCAGTAGGGGTCGAACGTTTACTCAAGGAACAATTGCTATCAACATAAAATCCCTTCGGGATTAAGATTCCATTTCCCCTGAACTTCAATACACGGTTACCACTACTCATAGAAACAATTTCCACTTTTCATTTTGCCAATTTGCCAAAGCATTGTATTTTTGTACTCTGATTACGATAAAATAAGAATGACGACAACGCGGAAGTGGCGAAATTGGCAGACGCACCATCTTGAGGGGGTGGCGCTCGCAAGGGCGTGCGGGTTCAAGTCCCGCCTTCCGCACCCACACAAAGAAAGCTGCCTGATTTTTAGGGCGGCTTTTGTGCTTTTTGGAGTAAGGTGCAAGTAAAAGAAGGACTTTAGAGAAAAACGATTACATTCATCTTTGAACGAATTCAACTGTTTCACTATGGCAACAAGCGACATATCCGAATCCTTTGTAGTAACTGCCCGCAAATGGCGACCGATGAATTTCAGTGCGGTGGTGGGGCAAGACCATATTTCCACAACGCTTCGTAATGCAATACTTTCAAAGCGTGTTCACCATGCGTATTTGTTTACCGGGCCTCGCGGCGTGGGGAAAACAACATCAGCGCGTATTCTCGCAAAAGCCCTCAATTGCCAAAACCCGCAGGAAAATGCAGAACCGTGCGGCGAATGTGATTCGTGCAAGGATATAGTAAGCGGACGTTCGATTGACGTCATTGAAATTGACGGAGCGTCCAATAACTCAGTCGAAGACGTAAGAAAATTACGGGAAAACGCAAAATACCCTCCGGTGAACGGAAACTATAAGATGTACATCATAGACGAAGTACATATGCTTTCCACTTCCGCCTTCAATGCGCTGCTCAAAACTCTCGAAGAGCCGCCCCCGCACCTTGTATTTGTATTCGCAACAACGGAAATTCACAAAGTTCCGGCAACGATACTCAGCCGCTGCCAACGGTTCGATTTCCGACGCATGGAAATTGAAAATATAGTCAGTCAGCTTCGCTTTATTGCATCGAAAGAAAATGTGACGGTAGATGAAGAATCGCTCATTGCTATTGCCAAAAAAGCCGACGGCTCAATGCGTGATTCACAGAGTATATTCGACCAGGTATTGGCGTTTTGTGGGAATGATATTCGATATGCTGATGTAACGAATGCACTCCATTTGATAGACGCAGATTTCTTTTTCACGGTAAGCAAAGCAATTCGTGAACATAATGTGGCAGCAATGTTTGAAATCGCCCGTGAAGTAATGACCAAGGGCTATGAAGTCCACGAATGTTTGCAGGGGCTTTTGGAACATTTTAGGAATATCCTCACGATTTTGGCGACGGGCAATACCAAACTGATTGAAACATCGGCACTTTTCCTCGAACGGTATGAAAAGGAAGCTGCTCATTTCACTCAAAGTGAAGTATTGCGATTAATGAATATTATTACGGCTACGGAGCAAGCGTTGAAGTTCAGTCCGCAGCCGAGAATCAGATTCGAACTGGCATTAACGCAGATGGCTACGCTTGATTCAACGGTGGATATAACTGAATTATTAACAGAGCTCAGGGCATTAAAGCAATCGGGCGGTGGAATGCCTCAGCAGCAGCGACAGCAACAACAATCGCAGCCACAGCGACAAAATCCTCCGATGCAGAGTCCGCCGCAACAGGCGAGTACAGGTAATCAATTTCCTACTTCTCAACCTGTGGTTGCAACATCAGTACCGCAGACAGCTACTCAAAGTGTTTCTACTGCTCACGGTAAGCTCGCCGGAGCAGAGCATCTTGAAGCGGGCTGGTCGCAATTTTTGGAACAAGTACCGATTAAGGGGCTGAAATCTTTATTAGGGTTTCGAGACTTTGTAACTATTCAGTTTTTTAATGGTGAAATATTACTGTATATTTCTGAAGAGGTTATTCGGGGTACTGTCGAATCACAAAAAAATGAAATATCAAATCAGCTTACTCGATTTTATGGTGCAGAGGTAATAGTACGGGTTGCGGGAGGAACAGCTGCTGCTCCAAAAAACAATACAGGGTTTGAAGATGAAAATCCTTTGCCTGAATATGCTCCTACACGAAAGCAGCAAAGCGGGGGAGAGCAGCCGGCAGAACAGCCACCTGTGCAGAGTAGCCCTACGGCAAAGGAGCGGCATCCGTTGGAACAAGCAATTGTCGAGATATTCAGCGCAAGGGAAATTCCGGTGGCGGGGAGGTAGGTTATTAAATCGTAATGAGAAAATTGAAACAATAGTCATTAAATTCACTACAAACATAATCGAAATGAAATAGCCGTAGAAAGTAGATGAATGGTTATTTCCACAGAAGATTAATTTCCACACACTTTCGCAGTATTTATGAAAATTGCTCCACAACTGAACTTCAAGACGAAAATTCTCTGTACGATGGGTCCTGCCATTGCTACGGAAGATAAAATCATCCAGCTTATTCAAGCCGGTGCTAGTGCGTTTCGACTGAATATGTCGCACGGAGCGTATAAGCACCACACGGAATATGTGCAGATTATTCGGGCTGCCGAGAAAAAACTTGGGATTCATGTACCGATTATAGCCGACTTGCAAGGACCGAAACTGCGTGTCGCTGAACTCGTAGACGGCGTTATAAGTTTGGTGAATGGACGGGAAATGTACATGGCGGATACGTCTGTCTTTCGCTCTAAGAAAACTCCCGTGCCTCCGAATGTAATACCTGTGGAATACCCTACCATTGCCAAAGATGTTAAAAAAGGTGATGTTATTCTTTTTGATGACGGACTGCTCAAAGTTCAGGTAATGGACTCAGACGGAATAATGGTACGTGTTTTGGTAGCAAACGGAGGGTTGTTGAAATCCCGTAAGGGATTGAATCTACCAAATATAAAGGTAAGCCAGCCCGCATTATCCACAAAAGACAAGCAGGATGTTCGCTTTGCAATCGAATTGCAATGTGATTATGTTGCACTTTCTTTTGTTCGCAAAGCGGAGGATATTCTACAACTCCGCAAACTCCTCCAGCAGCTAAAAAGTGAAATGTGGATTATTTCCAAAATCGAAAAACCGGAAGCATTGCTTACATTGGAAGAAATTATAAAAGTATCGGATGCTGTCATGGTAGCTCGCGGTGATTTGGGTGTGGAAATACCGGCAGCACAAGTTCCAACTGTTCAGAAAAAAATAATTTCCATGTGTAACCGCTTCGGTAAGCCGGTTATTACAGCTACTCAGATGCTCGAATCAATGGTGCAGAATCCACGCCCTACCCGTGCTGAAGCCAGCGACGTAGCCAATGCAGTATTGGACGGTACGGATGTAGTGATGCTCAGTGCCGAAACTTCGGTAGGAGCATACCCGGTCGAAACGGTTTCCTATATGCGGATGATTTGCTCGGAGGCAGAGAGCCAGTTGTTATCCGATGAAGTGCGGCTTCGCCGTCCTGTGCGCGGACTTTCAACAAAAGGACAGGTAACTGATTTGATTGCCGGAGCAGCAGCCGAGATTGCCGAAGACGTAAAAATCACGGCAATAGCTACACTGTCGCTTTCGGGTGAAACAGCACTTCTAATATCGCACCGCAGACCGATTGCACCGATAATAGCTATTACTGAGTTGCCTCATATTGCGCGCCGTGTTGGGTTGTTTTGGGGGGTCTCGGGATTCTTACTGAATAAGGTAGGTGGAACGGATGAAACAATTGAAATTATCAAAAAAGAACTGGTAGAGAATGGATTTTTGGCTGTCGGAGCGCGTATTGTCATTACGATTGGTCGTCCGCTTGTGGCACGTTCACGGACAAATATGCTTTCAATTGAGGAGGTGTAGGGGAGTGAGATGATGGCTAATTTATTAAAATTAAACAAATTAAGTAAGTAAGTAAGGGGACAAAAATAATCGTATTATTCGAATAGCTGTCATTC
>CAZGNO010000082.1:0-16538 GCA_964527785.1 uncultured Chitinophagaceae bacterium | reverse complement strand
AATGACGGGCAATGTAAGAGATGTCATTTACAGCGTAGTCGAAGTGTTCAATTATTTGCCAAATTATGGATATTTACAGCAACAATTATTTTTGTCTCAGCACTTAGATAATAAGAATTGTAGGGTATGATTACGAAAACGTAAGAAGATGAAAGTATAGAATTGTTATGTTTTCTAACTGCAATGTGGTAATACGAGCAGTTTTTGTCTCAGAAAACTATTTTTAACATACTGAAAATTACAATCGGAATATTCACAATTTAATGAAATTCCTGAATTTGAACACCATTTTCCATATCTATAGTAATGAAGGTTGACGGTTTATCAGTCCAACAGCCGCTATTTACGTATGTTATACCGGAAGTTTGTTTTTGAGACGGGCGGTGTGTATGTCCGCAAAAAACATAATCTGCGCCTTTCTTTTTAGCAAGTTTAATAGCACTTTTAGCGGTTGAATCTGAAACCCCGATGAGTTTTTTGCTGGTTCGTTTCACCCACCTGCTGATTATTTGTTTTTTAGTATCCAACTTTTGAATAATCAAATAACAAGCATTTGCCAGATGTGTGATTTTTACGTTTTTGGTTACAAATCGGTCAAATTGGTGACCATGAATTGCAAAATACCTTTTGCCTCTGAATTCCCACATGAATTCCTCAAATACCTCCACACCAAGAAAGTGAGATAAAACTTCAGCAGCACTATCATGATTACCTATAATCCAAATTACCTCACACTCGCGTTTCGGATTCGATAGTTTACGAATGTATGACAGTACATTCCAATCATTTTTATCGAGCCGCTTGAAGTTTAAATCATCAAACACATCTCCATTGAGAATTAGTCTGCGAAACGAATACGCCTTAAGGGTCTCGAGCAATGCCTTCGACCGCGCAACCTCTGAGCCGAGATGCACATCAGATATAATGACCGTATCAACTGTTATTACTTCTGACTCCGAAATCTCATTTTCTTCGTCAAATGTACTGTCAATCAAACTTTCGAAATGCATATAAATGTTGTTTTATATAATTTTTAGGGAACAAATTATCATCCAACCCATAGCCGGATGGCTTATCTTCTTTGGGAAAATACGCTGTACCGAAAAGCCAGTCCCATAGTGCAATCTTTGTAGAAAAATTCTTGTTATGAACTTTCTCGTCATTAGCGTGATGCCATCTGTGCATTTCGGGACCATTGATAATTAGTTGTAAAAAGCCCGAATGGACATCAATATTGGAATGGATGTACATACCCCATAAGGCATCAATTGTTCCTTTAATGACTGCTACTTCCGGTGATGCACCCAATATGACAATTGGCGCAAATTCAATGGTCTGATTGATGAGAATTTCAAGCGAATGCGAACGAGACCCCGAAAGCCAATCTACATCATGAGTAGAATGATGAGCTTCGTGAATACGCCAGAAATATTTAGATGAATGCTGAAACCGATGAAACCAATAGATATAGAAATCGTGTGTAATTAAGAAAATCAATACCTGTCCCCAAACAGGTATTGATCTCATAAACGATGGCTGAATAGATAAGAACCCGTCGAGCAATTCAATTATAAAAGAAATCAACACCCCTACCCCATAGCTCTGGAGGAAGGAATATAGAACGAAATCGTTGAAAAATCCCTCACGAAAGAAGCGCTGACCTTTTGTATATGGACGTAACCTCTCTATCAGGACAATGATACCGGCTCCTGTTGTCACAATAAAAAATAAGACTACTCGAATATCCATCATTCTATCACTTATACATAATTTACGATGATACAACTCTCCGAAGTTTTGCTCGTGAGGAAAGTTCACTGTCATAAAGCCGCTTAACACCATCGCCCATTGCCTTCTCTACATCACGAATATTTGATACAAGACGCATTAAGCCACCTATTTCAACCGATGCTGCCTGGTCTGTTCCCCACATTGCTCTATCGAGTGTAATATGACGCTCTACGAAGCAAGCGCCGAGCGCAACCGCAGCCCACGATGTAACCAAACCTGTCTCATGACCGGAATATCCAATCGGTACATCATACTTATCTATCAAGGTATTAATCATACGAAGGTTTAGTTCTTCTACTTTGCAGGGATACGCACTTGTAGCGTGAGCAATCAATAGATTATCAGTTCCGATCTTTTCTACAGCTGTTTCAATTTCTTCCATAGTAGACATTCCTGTAGAAATGATGAGCGGCTTTCCGGTCTTTTTCATAGCTCGAAGCAATTCATGGTCGGTAAGCGAGGCAGATGCCGCTTTATAACAAGCTACATCAAATTGCTCAATAAATTCAACTGCACCTTCATCCCAACAGGAAGCAAACCATTGAATTCCTTTTTGCTTGCAATAACGGTCAATTTCATCGTATTCACTATAATCAAACTCTACTTTATAGCGATAATCAATATATGTCATCCTGCCCCAAGGTGTGTCGCGTTCGATATTCCATTGGTCTTTTGGAACACACAGTTCAGGTGTTCTCTTTTGGAATTTAACGGCATGGCATCCGGCTATATATGCTCCGTCAATCATTTTTTTGGCTACTTCTACCGAACCGTTATGATTAATCCCTATCTCGGCAATCACAAAAGTAGATAGCCCTTTGCCGACAGTTTTATCACCGATTTTCACTGTAGTTGACATAAGATTTCTCAAAAAGTAAATAAAATATTAGTGTTATGAATTAAAAAAACTACCATGCAGTCCAACCGCCGTCAACGATAAGGTTCGCTCCCGTCATGTACCTAGAGGCATCACTTGCCAGAAATACAATAGCACCTTTGTAATCCGTTGGTCGTGACATACTACCAAGCGGAGTTTTTTGAGAATAGTTCTCAATAAAATGTATCGGTTGATTATTCTCAACCCCACCCGGTGAAAGCGCATTAACTCGTACACCCTTTTTTCCCCAATATGCAGCAAGAAAGCGTGTAAAAGATAGTACGGCACCTTTCGATGTGGGATATACACCCGATTTGTAGAATCCTTGAGTCCCATCAGGTAATTGATAAATTGATTGATCGGGTGCAACAACTCCATACGTAGAAGCAATATTGATAATACTTCCCGACCCCTGACCGGACATCTCACTTCCTAAAATTTGAGAGCAAAGGAACATTCCCGTAACGTTTACATCCATTACCTTTCGCCAAAGCTCAAGCGGGTAATTTTCAAACATTGAGCTTTCTGCTCCGGCAAGCGGACTCTCTACCATATCGTTCACGGCAGCATTATTCACCAAAATATCTATATGTCCAAATGATTGCAGAGCAATATCACGAAGCTCAGAAACAGATTCGCGGGATGTTACATCGCATGAAACTCCGATAGAAGGTTGCACCAAACTATCAGCAAATACTCTTGATTTTTCAGGATTAATATCAGCCACTACTATATTTGCTCCCGCCTCAGACAGTGCAATGCAATGCTGTTTGCCAAGCAATCCCAGAGCTCCTGTTACAATTGCAGTTTTTCCGGAAAGTGAAAAAAGTTCATTCATCATGCTTTTTTTTTGGCTTTGTATTAAAATTGCTTGTTTTGCGAAATACGGGTTTGAGTGTTTCCCCCTGCAAATGCTCTTGGATACTTCCGCTTGCAACTATTTTGTGCAATTCTGGGAGGATTTGTCGGTACGCCCCAACTATTTGCTCTATATCAGTATCAGAATGTGAGAAACACATATTATGAAACCCCGTCCACAATACTCCGAATCGTAAAAGCTCCTGCTGAACATACGTTTTCATTTCCAAACTACTTGCTCCTATTACAGAATCGAAACTCACTATTGAACGGCAACCAAGACCACTGCATCTTGTATAATTCATATCTAATGAACTTGCAATTTCATTGTAGCTATTGATTATCTTTCCACCTTGAAAAGATAAATGTGTAGGAACATTTTTACTACGCAATTCATTAATGGTTGCCTTCGTTGCAGCCAATGATAATGCCTCCCCGCCGAACGTTGTAAAAAAGAATACGTCTTGTTCCAATAATTGCATCACATCTTTTCGCCCGGTAAGAATCGAAATCGGCATTCCGTTCGCAACTGCCTTTGAAAAGCACGCTAAATCTGCATTGACTCCAAAATATTCTTGTGCCCCACCGAGCGACAACCGAAAACCTGTCCACATTTCATCAAAAATCAGCAGTATTCCTCTTTCATCACAAATTTGTCTGAGTTTTAGAAGAAAATCGTTTTTAGGTAATTCAAAAACCATTGGTTCGAGAATAATAGCTGCTGTGTCATCATCAATGGCATCAAGTACCGATTGAATATCGTTGTATTGGAATGTAAACGTCAGTTCTTGAGTTGATGAAGGTATACCTCTGTTTCTATCAGTAGTACCTATATACCAATCGTGCCATCCGTGATAACCGCAGCAGAGGATTGTATTTTTCCCGGTGAATGCACGTGCAAGTCGAACTGTTGCAGTCGTTATATCACAACCGGTCTTGCTAAATCGTACACTTTCAGCATTGGGGATTATTTCATGGATTAGTTCAGCGACTTCAACTTCAAGCGGATGTACAAGTGAAAAAGTAATTCCGTCTTCGAGTTGATTTTTAATTGCAGCATCTACACTGTCGTAGCAATACCCAAGAGAAACAGGTCCTACTCCCATTGTAAAATCAATGTATTCATTACCATCCACATCCCAAACATGAGCACCTTTTCCACGAACAATGAAGGAAGGAGCTACTCCACGAGAGTACTGTGTCATGCCTTTGGCAAGTGTTTGTGTAGCGCATGGTATCAAGCGTTCAGCTCGTTCCAGTAGTAACTCTGAATTTGAAATAACAGGGTATTGTTTGAATTGTGAATCTTTATCCATAAGTATTTATTTTTTATTTTCTGATAATTATTTCTTCAATTCATTGATAATTTTTTCGGCAATTGCATTTCCCGTAAACCCTTCAAATTCCAATACATCATTGAGCAATGCGGGTTTGAACCAATGATTCTCAAGAGCAATTGGCAATACATCTGCCTTTACCTTTTTTTGGAGCAATAGTTCAGCTACTATTGAAAACAATCCACCAACGAGAAAATGATCCTCAAGTGTAACAGTAAGATGGCACCAATTAACACTGCCAAGTATCGCTTCCGAGTCAATCGGTTTGAGTGTTCGTAAATTAAGAATGCGCGTAGAAATTCCTTTCAATGCCAAAACTGCAGCAGCTTTGACTGCCTCACGAAGTAATGTTCCATACACAAGAATACAAACGTCAGTGCCTTCGGCTATCATTTCTGCTTCACCGATAGCAAAGCTGCGCGAGTGTGTAACTACAGCAGGAAGATTATTATATCGGATATAGAATGGTTGAGGGCTTTCCAATATTTGCTCCAAGCCAATAAGCATATCTTCTTCATCAGCAGGACAGAACACCCCCATCGGCGGAATACCGCGCATAATAGATACATCTTCAATCGCTTGATGGGTTGCACCATTTGCTTCTGAAAGAAACCCTGCAACTCCACCCACCAGTTTTACCGGCAATCCTGAAATACCAACATCGGTACGAATAAATTCAAATGCTCGAAGAGTAAGAAATGATGCCAGTGCGTGGGTGATCGGAACACGACCTCTCAGAGCAAGTCCTGCTGCTGCACCTATCATCGTTTGTTCGGCAATACCGACATCAATAAAACGATTCCCGATTTTCGCTGGCAGATTGCGAATGGCTGCTCGATTTTCAGCAGTAAGAACAATGAATTTCTCATCACGCTCGATGAGAGTATGCAATAGCGTTTCGTAGTTCATAAGTTTATCGTACTATTAATGTTTCGGAAGTTAATTCTGCTGCGTGTCCACCATGTAGTTCAGTGAGTAACTGACCAATTTCATCTTCTGTAAAATTAGCGAACCAGCGATCGGCGCGAGCTTCAATACTCGGAGTACCCTTCCCTCGAACAGTATGTGCAATCACTACATTGGGCTTACCCAAATCAAAGGATAGATTGGAGAAAACATCATTTAGATTTTCAAAATCATGTCCGTCAGCAGTAGAAACCATCCAACCGAAAGCACGGAATTTATCGGTAAGAGGTTCGAGTGGTATCAGTTCTTCGGTACGTATATTGGCTTGAAACTCGTTACGATCTACTATAGCAATGAGATTATCCAAGCGATATGCCTGTGCTACAAGCAACCCCTCCCAAATACTTCCTTCATCCAATTCACCATCACCTAATATTACTACTATTTTGTTGTTTGTTCCACGAAGTTTGCAATCTAATGCTACCCCAATTGCAACAGAAAGTAAATGCCCTAAGCTACCTGAATAGTACTCAATTCCTGCAATATTTCGGTTAGGATGCCAGTAAATATCATCGTTTGTTTTGAGATGATTTTGTAATCTGCTTGGGTCAATAAAGCCCAGTTCGGCTAACGTACCATACAGTGCAGGAACATCATGACCTTTGGATAAGAAAAGATAATCGCGTTCAGGGCTTTCAAGAGATTCTGGAGAAACATTCAAGAATCTTGTATATAAATGAACAAGTATATCCGCACAAGAGAGCGATGCCCCTATAAAGCAGCCCCCTTTGGTCGCCATTCGGATACAGTGTTCACGGACACGAAATGCTATTTCTCGTTGCAGGTCGGAAGTAATCATAGAGGATTTGATAATAAGAATGAATCGTTGATTTTTTTAGTTTCGCTCAAAGAAATTGTTTGTAATTCATCAAGGTGCAACCGATACCAATTTATTCCTGCCAGATGTGAATTTATTGCAGCAATTTCCGGATGTTCATTCAGCAATTGTAGAATATCATTCATCGAAAACAATTGATTGTTCGGGTGTAAATGCTCATAAACTGTACGTATAAATTCATAATCTTCGGGGTAATCTAAAGTCCAGCGATGTGTCATCGAGTAGTCTTTCCGGTTTGGACATTCTACGTTTCCAATGTAGAATTTTGACGGATTATCCCATATATATGGGGTTGTGTGTTCTCGTTCATATGGTTTATCAGCATGAAACCAAGCATTATGGAGAACATCCAAACGCATTACTTCCACATCGTTTCCATCCGGATAGGAAGCAGGATGAAGATTTGAAACATAGTCGTAGGCATTGGGATTCGTTAGAAAGAATTGCAAAACACGGTCAATAATCGCCGGGTCAATCAGGGGACAGTCTGAAGGAATTTTTACAACGACATCTGCTCCAAATTCTAATGCAGTTTTATAGTGGCGGTCCAGTAAATCAGTAGGATGTCCACGAAAAACAGGAATGTTATTTTCTTCGCACAGATGAACAATTGCATCATCTGCCCTATCTGTAGTAGTAGCAACAACTGTTTTCCATGGGATCGAAGCAGCACCGATACGGCGTAATTGATGAATAAGTAAGGTTTCACCAACTGCGCGAAGCAGTACTTTTGCCGGAAGTCGTGTAGAAGAACGACGCGCTTGAACAACTATAAGAATTTTCATTGTGTAGCAATTCCCTTCCAAAAAAGTCGTAAAACAGGGGCAACTTTAGATGATTGAAGAAGTGAATCAATGAACGTGGGTATTGCTTTCGGCGGTTGAACTGACGTAGTGTAGAATAGAGTACGGCAAACATTAGCAATATTTGCTGCTGATCTACCGCCATTTTGAATTGGTGATAAACTTTTCAAGCTATCCAGATTAAACTCGGAATACACTTCTTTCCCGAGAGCGATTCCTACATAAACTACCGTAGAAAACCTCGTGATAAGAACGTCACAATTGGCAATCATTTGGTTGATATTCCCTTTTGAGAACACAATTGCTTCCGGAGCGAAGCGGTTTATTTCGGCAGTAGCTCGGCTTACAATTTCATTAGGGTGTAATTTGAAAATTAATTGCCGTCCGGCAGCAATTTCAACTGCTTGCTCTATAAACTTTCTTCGATTTTCGAGTTTGAATGTTTCCCGCGAATCTGAAGTAGCCACCAAAACAAAATTCTTATAGGGGAAATCATTATTCAGCCACTCTGCGCAATTGTCAAAATTTGGAATACCGGTAATTACTAATTTCTCAGGTTTCACTCCTTTACGCTCAAAATGCTTACGATAACCATCGGATGCAACACAAAAAACATTGTATGCATCAGAAAGACCTGTAGTGGAAGTGCTGGCAAGGTATCGAGGGAGTTTGAGCCATTTTACTAAATAGTACGCCATGTTTTCGGGGTCTGTCATTCCTTCTTGAACAAGGACAAGGCGATTGGTTCGAATGTTTTTAGGAACGAGTAGGTCGCAGCAGGTTATGACCAAATCATAATTATGTCCTACACCTCGATAATCAATGGAGAGGGAATTTTCGGTAAGGTAGTGTTCGGTTTGACGGCGGAATTCTCCACCGAGGATTGAGAAGTCAAGTAGCCCGTTGCGAGCGAGTACGTCAATAAAGCCATCAGAGTAATACGGTGTATAATAATGCTCAAATTCGGGTAACTGACGAGCAATCTTATGCATCATCGTTGTTTGATTGAGCGAACCGCAAATAAAAAGTATTTTTGGAGTATTCAACATTAACCGGAGTTTTGATTGCAATTTCCCTTATTTGAAACGCAAATTACGCTCCTACTGTTACGTGAATATTTCGTCTATGTTATACTTCTTTAATATTTGAGTTCTCCACTACTACTATATATAGTTTCTGTTATCATTGTTAATAATCACCTAATATTCAATATTTTGGCACGTAACACTCTGTAACATTGCACTCAATATCATATTTTCAACATCGAAGAATTCTACGAGATTGGCAATGAAAGTAAGTGATTTACATTTTCCAAAATTTGAGATATTTCATCTCTTTCTATTTGTTTTGAAATAGTAATCGGAGGAAGGAATTGGATGGAAATTTTAGAGAATGGTAATGGTATTTCAAATTTATCCCAAGAGTTTAGTACTATCTTCGATTGCACTTCGATTCTACAAAGAATTAGCGGTACCACAGCCCTCTGCGCAGCTATAACTGCTCCGGCTTTGCATTGATATATTGGACCTCTCGGTCCATCCGGTGTAACCAGGACAAGAGATTTAGTTGCTGTATCAACCATCTCATCGAGTACTTGCTTTCCTCCTTTTGATGACGAGCCCCGTATTACAGTGTACCCCCAACTTTTTAAGAGACCTGCAAGGACATCGCCGTCTTTGCTTAAACTTGTTACTGCACTTGCTTGCCGATTACTAAAAAATTTCCAGCACCCCATCATTTTTCCATGCCAGAATGCAATGACGCCTCTTGGGTAATCTATATCGCCTACAATAGTTATTCTCCAAGTAGATGCTAGAACCTTTAGAGCAGCCACAAAAAGAATTTGCAAGTAATCTCGTATCAATTTTCTATCCCTAATGAACGTAAAATACTATCGGCTGCCCTTTTTGAAGCACCGGGATTACCCAACAAGGTGCGAATTTCATCAAATTCAACTTTCATCAAACCTTGTTTTGCTTGGTTATTATGTAAATCAATCACATTTCGTGCAATGTTTTGGGGGGTTGCATCCTGCTGTATCAGCTCAGGTACGATTTGCTTATTTGCAAGTATATTGACCAGTGAGATGTATGGTAATTGCACTAAATTCTTACCGAGAAAATAGGATATTGATGAGGTTTTATACATCATCACAAAGGGTAGCCTGCACAGTGCAGCTTCGAGAGTAGAAGTTCCGGTTTTAACAATTCCAAGTGTTGAAGTTTTCATCAATGCTCGTGAATCAGAAAATAATTCCCATGATTTGGGAATCATTTTTTTATACACTGCCTTTTTTATCAGTGGTGAAGTGGCAATTCCAAAACTATACTCAGGTAATTCTTTCTCAATAATTGTTACTGTTTCACGCATTATCGGGATATGTTTTTTTACTTCCTGCAATCTGCTGCCGGGAAGTAATGCAATTCGTTTTTTACGTTCGGAGCTCTGAGAAAACATCTCATTATCAAGCAACGGGTGTCCTACAAATTCTGTTTCAATTCCGAACTTCCTAAAAAACTCTACTTCAAACGGAAAAACAACAAGTAATTTATCAATAACAGCCGCAAGTTTTTTAGCACGGGAAGCACCCCATGCCCATAACTGAGGGGCAATGTAATAATAAACCGGAATATTATTTTTCTTCGCGATACCAGCCAGACGGAGATTGAACCCCGGATAATCAACCGGTATAAAACAATCAATGTTTTCAACGTTAAATATTTGCTCGCATTGAGCTATCAAACGTTTGAAGTACCGATATTTTTTTGCTACTTCCCAAAACCCAACGACACTTATCTCACTCAGAGGCACCAATGATCGAAGCCCGGCGCGTTCCATCGCTTCACCACCAATTCCTATAAATTTTACGAGAGGGATTTTTTGTGATAATTCGTGCATAAGCTTCGCCGCGTGTGTGTCACCGGACTGGTCGCCTGCTACTATAAAAATAGTTTTCAAATCAGGATTCTTCTTTATGTTTGGATTAATATTAGCACAAAAATACCTGTTTTTTACGAGAAGCATTATCTTCGCTCAAAATTTGGATTTTTCGAGTTATTTTTGCAGTTTAAATTACGGTGTAATCCTTCTTTTTTGAGAATTTAAACTGCGATGTCCTTCCTTTTACTCATGGGGCTTGCTACAGCACCCGGAATTGCAATTTCGGTATTTGTGTATTGGAAAGACAAATTCGATCGAGAACCACTCAATCTTCTGGTCAAGTGTTTTGTTTTGGGGATGATAAGTATTGTGCCGGCTATTATTCTTGAAGTTGCTCTTGGTAAAATTTTCGGAGCTATAGACGGTTCAAATGCACTTAATGCAGCATTTCATGCCTTTGTAATTGTTGGGCTTAGTGAAGAGTGGAGCAAATATATTTTTCTCAAGGGCTTTGCTTATCCAAAAAGCGATTTTAACGAACCTTATGACGGTATTACCTATTCCGTTATGATTTCAATGGGTTTTGCTACCCTAGAGAATATTATGTATGTAGTTGATGGCGGGTTTGGAGTTGCGATAATGCGTATGTTTCTCTCAGTTCCTGCTCATGCTACATTTGGAATCATCATGGGATATTATGTTGGTTTGGCAAAATTTCGTAATCACTCAGCACAGTTACGGCTGATGGGATTATTCATTGCAACTGCTTTTCATGGAGCTTTTGATTTCTGCTTGTTTATGAACAGTATTCCGATTTTGGTATTAGGTGCAGTTGTATCACTGATTATCGGTATCATACTATCACTCAAAGCAATTAAACATCATGCTCAAGCGTCGCCATTTAATCCGAATTATTCAGATAATGAGCAGAATGATTCTTTGATTGGCGGTTGATAAGGTATGATCCTAATTAATATTTACGTACTTGGAGTTTTATTTAATGAAAATTAAAATACTTACATTATTATACTTTTTTTGCATTCTATCCGTTTCTGCCGCATTTATTTCATGTTCAAGCTCTGAACAAGAGGCA
The DNA here is from genome assembly GCA_964527785.1 of uncultured Chitinophagaceae bacterium. Taxonomy (GTDB): domain Bacteria; phylum Bacteroidota; class Ignavibacteria; order Kapaibacteriales; family UBA961; genus JADJXV01. Next base: position 5,095 of record CAZGNO010000082.1, on the reverse strand, counting down.
AAAGACCTTTATATTCAAGCAGATAATTTCTCCAAAAATGGAGAATACGGTAAGGCAAAAGAATTACTCAAAAAAGCTGTTGTAAAGAACCCTGCATTTGCAGAAGGGCTCTATGCTTCGGGTGATTTGTATTATCGCCAAAGCAATTTAGATACGGCAATTCAATTACTTGCAAAATCACTTGAAATAGCCCCTGATAACTTTGATGCACTAAATAAACTGGCTAATTCATACAACAAGAAGGAACAATTCGAGAAAGCAATTAACAGCTACGAAGCTGCAATTAAACTACGCCCCGACTCAATCCTCTGCTATAATAACCTCGCTGCTGCATATATATCTAAAGGTGATTTGAATACCGGAATCAACACTTATCAAAAAGTGATTGATATGCTCACTAAGCGTACTCCTGACTACACGCGTGAACTCCTCCCTGAAGCATACTATAATACTGCAAATGCATTCGCCCGCAAAAGAGATTACCAAAATGCAATCAGCAATTACAAGTCAGCACTTACCCTAAAGCCGATGTTTCCTGAAGCATTCTATTATATGGGACTAACCTATTATAATAACAACGAAAAAGATAAAGCTCAATCGTGCTTTGAAAGTGCTATTGCTCAAAAACCTGATTATCGAATCGCATTCCACGATTTAGGAGTGATTTTCAATCAAAAGGGCGACTCTGCTGCAGGGAATAATTACCTTGGACTTGCATTTTCACTTGCAGGTCAATACAGTGAAGCTCTTTCTATGTTTGAGAAATCTATAACTAGAAACCCTAAATTTGTTGAGCCATACTACAATGCCGGTCTTACGAATGCACTTTCGGGAAATATGCAGCAAGCTATCGAGTATTTTAAGAAGGTAACTGAACTTCAACCGAACTTTACAGATGCTTATGTGAATTTACAAGCATTGTATCAAAAAACCGGCAACAAAGAGAAATCTGAAGAAACAGCCGGGATAATTGCAAAAGCAAATACAAAAACTCAAAGCAGTAAGTCGAGAACCGGATTTAAATACTAACCGATCATAACAAAAGTAAATCTCAACATATCTACAGTTTTATTAATTTCTATTTACGGAGTTTTTTAATGAAAAAAACCTATCGTTCTTTATTCTTGTTTGCATTTGCTACACTTGCCGGAATACTTAGTTCTTGTGGAAATGCAGAAAAAGATGCATCCCTTGAATTTTTTAAAGGTGAAACGTATGCACGGTTTCAAGATTGGGACAAGGCAATTGCTTCATACAAGCAAGCAATCAAGAGTAAATCGGATATGCCCGAAGTTTATTTTTACTTGGGTAATGCATATGCTGGAAAAGGTGATTACGAAAATCTTGTTGAATCCTATAAAAAAGCCATTGAATTAAATCCAAAATATCTTGATGCGTATTTCAATCTAGGGCTTGCCTACTGTTCAAAAGCTGACTATGACAAAGGTATTGAAACCTACAAAAAGGCAATTGAAATTAAGCCGGATTCTGCGCTCGGACACAACAACCTTGGTGTAGCACTTCATGCAAAAGGTGATTATCCTAAGGCAATTGAATCATTCAATCAAGCAATCAAACTCAATTCTAAATTTGTAGAAGCATACTATAATGCCGGAAATTCGTATTCAAAAATGAATAACTTTGATAAAGCTATAGAAGCATATACACTCGCTACTCAAAATAAAGGTGATTATGCTGCAGCATACTTTGAAATGGGTGTTTGCTTCAATAAAAAGGGTAATGGAGTTGAAGCATGGAATAATTTTGGATTATTCTACTATTTCTCTAATCAGTACAATCAAGCTATCGAATCATTTACCAATGCTACTAAACTCAATAAAGATTATCCGGTTGCCTATAATAATTTGGGTGTGGTCTTTAACAAATTGGGCAATCAAGAAAAAGCAATCGAGAATTTCAAAGCTGCAGCAAAATTAGGGTATCCCCAAGCACAGCAACTTCTTAAACAAAGCAATGTTTCTTGGTAATATTCGTTTACATTTTAAATTTCAAGAGGGCGATAAAACCTGTCTGTTCGCCCTCTTAGTTAAAAAATACTCTTAACGTTTTTAATTAGGTACAACTGATGAAATCTACCTTTGCACTCTTCCTTCTTTTTATAATCATAAGTCTGGCTTCAGCAAATGCTCAGAACGCTGAAGAGACACACAGGCAAGCAATTAAACTTGCTACAGAGAGGAAGTATAATGAAGCAATTGCACTCTATAGAAAATCTATTGAAATTAAGCCGACAGCAGAAGCATATAATGATTTAGGAATCAGCTACGGAAACTTAGGACAATTCGACGACGAAATTCCTTGCTATCTAAAGGCACTCGAATTGCGTCCAAATTATTCCGATGCATATACTAATCTCGGTAATGCATATTCATCCAAAGGTGAGTATAGCAAAGCTATTGAAAGTTTTCAAAAATCAATTGACATTAACCCGGATAACCCTAACACGCATTATAATTTGGCAATCGCTTTCTCATCAATCAACGAAGATTATAAAGCTATAGGTGAATTCAGGAAAGCTACTGAGCTTAATCCAAAATTTACCAATGCTCACGTTAATTTAGGAATAGTATTTAATAAAATCGGTGAATTTGATAAAGCAATTGCTGCTTTTAAAGATGCTTTGGCTATTAACTCTGACCTTCCCGATGCTTGGCGCAATCTAGGCAACAGTTATGCGTATGCCGACAATTATGATAAAGCAATTGAAGCGTATCAACGCGCCATTTTCTTAAAACCTGATTTTGCTGAAGCATACAGCAACCTTGGCATTATCTATTCAACTCAAGGTAAAGAAGATTTAGCAATCGAGCAATACAAACTTGGTATATCAAAAAATCCTAAATTTGCTCAGAACCACCTACATCTTGGGATTGCTTATTTCAATAAGAAAGAAATTGACAAGGCGATTGAATCCTACAAAGAAGCAATTAAACTATTACCTAATTATACAAAAGCTCATTACAATCTTGGAGTTGCTTACGAGAGTATCAATGACCATGAGAAAGCAATTGAAGCGTTTAGTGAAGGTACCAAAGTTGCTCCCAAAGATCCGCTTATGTATTATAATCTTGGGCTGATCTACGCTACAAAAGGTGAAGACGAAAAAGCAGCCGCGTATTGGAATCATACTGTAAAGCTCAACCCTAAATTCGGAGATGCCTACTATGGGCTAGGAACAATTGCCGGGCAACATGATTTAGTCGAAGATAAAATTAAGTATTTTCAACTTGCAGCCCGCAACGGGAACATGAAAGCTCAAGAATATCTTCAAAAAATTGACCAGAAATGGTAATAATCAAAACCTATGCGAAACCCTAATTACATTCTTGAAGCACAGAATATTTCACAAGAAATTATCAGCAATCGTCGCCACCTTCATAGACACCCCGAACTATCTTTTGTTGAGTTCAATACATCGGAATACATACAGTCAAAGCTCATTGAAATGGATGTTCCTTTTACTGTAATGGCATCTACCGGTGTTATAGCACACATAGGAAGCGGTGAACGTTGCGTTGCTCTACGAGCAGATATAGATGCTCTGCCGATAGAGGAAGAAACCGGACTTGATTTTTCTTCGCAAAACAAAGGAGTAATGCACGCTTGCGGACACGACGCACATACTGCTATGCTTCTCGGTGCAGCAAAAATTCTCAAATCTCACGAACATGATCTTTGTGGAATTGTTAAGCTCATTTTCCAGCCCGGAGAAGAAAAAGTACCGGGTGGAGCCAGTATTCTCATCAAAGAAGGCGTACTTTCCAATCCGGAGCCCGAAGTAATTTTTGGGCAACACGTTTTTCCCGGCAGTACTGTCGGCGAATGTTCTTTTGTTGGTGGAAGTATGATGGCTTCGGCTGACGAACTTTACTGGACAATTAAAGGAAAGGGATGCCATGCAGCACAACCTCATCAAGGCACCGACCCAATACTTGTAGCCGCTGAACTTATTACTCACCTTCAGTCAATTATTACTAAGATGAGAAATCCGCTGGCTCCGGGTGTGTTGGCAATTACTTCAATACATGGCGGATCAGTTACCAATATCGTTCCGGATACTGTGGAACTAAAGGGTACATTACGTTCATTCGACAACGATTGGCGATACCTCGCTCTCGATGAAATTAAGCGTAGGAGTAAATTGCTTGCCGAGATGCACGGTGCAATGTGCGAATTTAAACCCCTTATGGGTTACCCACCGCTTGTGAACAATCAGGTAGCTGTTGACTTTGCCAAAGAGACAGCAAAAACAATTTTTGGATCAGATTTAGTATCAGATTTTGAACCAAAGATGTGGGGCGAGGATTTTGCATTTTACGCACAGAAAATTCCGGCTTGCTTTTGGGTGACAGGTGTACGACCTATAGAACAGGAAGAAATGCCCGGACTCCATAATTCACGTTTTACACCCGATGAAAGTGCACTGGCATCAGGAACGGCTCTTCTCGCTTCAGTTGCCACGGAATGGCTTGACCGACCTAATCCATTTAGTGCTAATGGACACACATAACTCAACGATTGTGTTTTTCGATTCCCATTGTTTGCTGTGTAATGGCAGTGTGAGGTTCATTCTTAGACATGAGACACAACATATTTTGCTTTTCGCACCATTTGGCGGAGTTACATACCAAAAAGCAGTCGGTGATTCTAATTCCGGAAAAATCCCTGATTCAATTGTTGTCACTCACCATAACAAAATACATTTCCATTCTCAAGCAATCATTCTGATTTTGCACAATATGGGAGGGTATTGGCAAGTTTTGGGGAAAATTGCCAAAATCTTTCCAACGTCAATTCTTGATTTTTTGTATAAAATAATAGTACGAAACCGTTACAGATGGTTTGGAACTACTAATGTGTGTACCTTACCTACTCACAAAACAAACAAAAGATTTTTGGATTGACCTTGTGTCCGAAAGTATTTTAACACACACTCTCTTGATAAGTAAGTGATAGGACTAAAATAACCGAACCATTAAATTCAGTACATTATTTGTTTGAAAAAATTGGCAAGTACTGGATGCTTCGACTACGCTCAGCATGACAATCAAGCTCAAGTCACACTGAGTTCCTG
>CAZGNO010000081.1:0-16587 GCA_964527785.1 uncultured Chitinophagaceae bacterium | reverse complement strand
ATGACATCTCTTACATTGCCCGTCATTCTGAGTGCAACGAAGAATCTCCGTATGTACATCCGTCCGGTAGGTTTTCACGTTCTTACAGAGATTCTTCAGTCGAAGCCGCCTTCAGAATGACAGAAAGCAACTGTTTTTGTTATGTCATTGCCTTATTTTGTAGTCGGCTTTGCGGCTATTTGGAACTCTGAATGACGAGTTGATGTAAGAGATGCCATTTACCCTACCTTGCAGTATCACAGGTTGATGTATGACCAATAATCTCTATAGCTTTTAAATTATAATCAGAACGGTGCAGTTACTCCCAAGCCCCAGCCAAAATTACCTGAACCGAGATTACCAACACCCCATCGGGCATCAAATCTCAAGAATAAAACATTGCTGACAAATGTAGGAATCCGCCCGATACCAAACCCAATTTCCGAATACCAATCGCTATTTGTAGGTGTGTATCCATATTGCTGATATGACCTCCACCTTCCGCTTGCACCGGCAGCAATGATGTCAATTCCGCGACCTTCATAGAGAGGCAAGCCGATACTTCTCCATACTACATCAGTCAAGTTAATTTCCGCAGAAGTCGTAACATAGTCTGTTCCACCTAAAACACCGATTGGGGCGGAAGCCATATTTCCAAAAACTACTGCCTGTGCTAATTGAACCTTTTGTCGGAATTGGTATTGAATGGGAATATCACCGTTAGCTGCTCCGGCTGCAACTTGAAGACGAAGTGACATAGGCGAATACCCGGTAGAAATGAGCGGAAGCATTGTTTCGACGGATGCTTCTACACTGCGGAATGGAACGTTTTGATTGTATTCCTCGCCATATAATCCACTAAAATTCACTTCAAATTGTGGTCTCCCCGTAAATCCAAATGCAACTACATTTCCCCATTTACCACTGATGTTTACTGTTTGATATGAGCCGTCAATGATAGCAGGATTAGCTCGCCATCCACCATCTTGGAAAATTGAACGGGGAGCGAGTCGTGTTGTTGAAAATTGTCGAGACTGTTCGTATGCGACATCCCAACGTATTCCCAATAACGGTGCAGAAATTCCGACTGCAAAACCATCGTTACGGAAATAGTCATAATAGTCACGATGCTCAAATGCTGAGAAAACTGTATTGACGAGAGGCGAATATGTGCGGTCGAATGATGTTGTGTTAAGTTGTGAAAAAAGTGACGCAAAGAGAAATGTACGACGTACAGAATCTAAATATACCCTTGCACCTATATCTCCTATGTATCGGTGTATTCCCAGTGAGTATCCCGGATTAGCTTCAAGCTCGATAATATTGAATGAAAATCGCGGCTGAGCCAGTAGAGTAATGCTCCCGACCCGATTAAAATCTATCATAGGACTTATTGTGAACTTTGTAGGGGAATTGCCAGTTGTATCAACAGGATTGGCAATAACAAGACTGTCTATCCTGTGATAAATTTCCATTTCGCGGTCTGTAAGCTCTTGGAGAGCATTGTTTTCCCAAAACTCGGTTTTTGTTGAATCGGCTGTTGGAGAAACAGTTATACGCGGTTTTTCCGAGTCAAAGATTGAATCGGGGATTGGTTCGTTGATTTTTAATTCTGAAAAGATACTGGTGGCTGTGAAGTCTGCACCGAATTCTACAAAACCTTTGAGTACATCAACCTGAGCTATTGCCGTCGTTCGAAGGTAGGTCGGCTGCCAGATTTCCTTTTGAACTTCATCGAATTTCTGAACAAAACGCAAGTTTTTCACAAATGAAAGGGCAGTGGTTTCGCTTGGTGAAAGGTCTGCCTCAACCAGATTATACGTACCTTCAACAATTTTCAATGTACCTTTAAAGGCAGGGAAAATCTCGGATTTTGGTTCTACTTTGATGACATAGACAAGTTTATCACCGAGGGTTGTACGGTCTTGGAGTGTAAATTTATATCGGTCGAACGGGTCAGATGATAGTGGGGAGAGAATGTCTGCACTGATTATTTTGATGGATTCATCATAAAAACTGATGAAGTTTCCGATAGCAATGAGGTTCTGCTGTTTGTCTATATTAGCGGTCTGCCTACGCTGCAAAATCTCAGCATGATAGCGTTTCTGAACATTATCCCTATATACTTTTGAGAATGTTTCAGCAATAAAAAAAGAGTTCTGTTCGCTAAGCTCTCCGTCGGTGCTGATACCGATAGAACCTCCTCTGCTACGAACCCTATTGCTTCCACGTTGACCTCCGCCGCCGGGCAGTGCATTTAATCCCTTGCCGTTCAACTCTAGATTTAATTTTGAATAAAGAGAACCGGTAAACGTTGAAATTTTCTTGAGATTTTCTTCTTTCCGCTCGATAGCACGCCTGATAACATTATCGGCATCAATATCGGCTGTCACTTGTACTGTGTTAAGTTTAACGGCTGCCGGGCGAAGCTGAATATTGAGGTTTGTCGTTTCTTGAGTTATGGGTAGTGTCCTGGTTTGGTAGCCGAGTGATTTTACTTCAATTGTATATTTCCCATTGGGTAAGGCAATCCTGAAGAAACCGCTCACACCGGAATAAGTACCCTTACGAGTATCAACTACCCTGATTGAAGCACCGACTACCGGCTGTTTGGTATCGCCATCAGTGATTGAACCCTGTATTGTGAAGGTGGTTTCCGACGCGATGATACGATGATGAATACCGACAAATGATGTAAAGAAAATAAGGGTGAGAGAAAAGTTACCGAGAAATTGTTTCATATTTTCTTCTTTCAGGTTAAAAAATAGTAGCTTACAATGGGAAGTACTACGATAGAAGATACATGAAGTTTCAACCGACTGAATTTATCAACCGGTGCAATGTTTAACTGTCAAACAAACTAATTATTTAACTGCCAGTAATTCAACCTCAAAAATGAGCGTTGATTTGCCGGGAATAGGACCATAATCTTGATTCCCATATCCCAGTGAAGGAGGAATTACCAGTTTTCTTTTGCCTCCGACTTTCATTTGTGGAATGCCCTGGTCCCAGCCCTTGATAACCTTCCCTGCACCTAAAACAAACGAAAACGGTTTGTTACTGTCGCGAGATGAATCAAACTTTGTTCCGTCTGTGAAAGTACCTACATAATGAACGGTAACATTACTGCCAAAAACGGCTTCAGCACCAGTTCCTACTACTAAATCTGTTATTTCCAATGTTCCCTCCGGCTCGACTGAACTTGAGCAACTAATTAATATTGTAAAAAGAACTACGTATAAAATTAAAAAGAGATTTTTCATAAATATAATCTGAAATTCGATTAATGTAATTCTTACTGTAAGTTTTCTGATTCCAATATATTAGAGTATATATTACTCACCTTTCGTAGCAATTTTCCGAGCAAGTGCCGCTTTAATAAAGGCAATAAACAGCGGATGTCCGCTCACAGCACGTGATTTTAACTCAGGGTGGAACTGCACTCCCACAAACCACGGATGATTGGGCAATTCAATAATCTCTACGAGTGTCGTATCAGGCGAGAGACCGCTGAGAATCATACCGTTCTCTTCGAGAACACGGCGGTACGTATTATTCACTTCGTAGCGATGGCGATGACGTTCGTTGATGAAGTCAGAGCCATACGCATTCGAGGCATGGCTGCCTTTTTTGAGGACGCACGGATATGCTCCGAGCCGCATCGTACCACCCTTATCGGTAACATTACGTTGGTCAGGCATCAGGTCAATAACATTGTTTTTCGTTTTCTTGAATTCCTTGGAATTGGCATCCGCCAGTCCGCATACATTCCGTGCAAATTCAATCACAGCGCATTGCATACCGAGGCAAATCCCAAAGAAAGGAATACCGTTCTCACGGATTTGTTTCAGTGCGTGGAGCTTACCTTCGATACCCCGTGAACCGAATCCCGGAGCTACCAATACTCCATCCAACCCGTTCAACTGTTCGGCTGCATTTTCGGCTGTGATATGCTCGGAGTCAAGCCAGCGTACAGTAACTTTTGTATTGTTAATCGCTCCCGCATGGATAAACGCTTCCAAGATACTTTTATACGAATCCTGTACCTGAGTATATTTGCCTACCAACCCAATCGTAACTTCGTGTTTGGGATTCTTAATTCTATTAACAAATTTCGTCCATGTTTCAAGCTCAAGGGGCGGGGTTTTGATATGCAGCTTGCGAAGCACAATATCATCCAAACTGCGCTTAGCGAACGATAACGGGACTTCATAGATTGTTTCAGCGTCCAATGCCTCGATAACCGAATCTTCCTCCACATTGCAAAAGAGTGCGATTTTCGAGCGAACGTCTTTGCTTAGTTTGTGCTCGGTTCTGCAAAGCAGAATATCAGGGCGAATCCCAACTTCCATCAGCACTTTCACTGAGTGTTGAGTGGGCTTGGTTTTGAGTTCACCGGCTGACTTGATATACGGAACGTAGGTTAGATGAATATTAAGAGTATTGCGATTCCCGCGTTCGAGGCAAATCTGACGGACTGCCTCGAGAAAGGGGAGCGACTCAATATCACCGACCGTACCGCCGATTTCGATAAGAACTACGTCAACCTGTTTATCGAACGTAGTCATACGGCGTTTGATTTCGTCGGTGATATGAGGAATCACCTGAACGGTTTTACCGAGATAATGTCCGCGACGTTCCCGTTGAATCACCTCGAAATATACCTGTCCGGCTGATGCACTGTTGTTTCGGGTATTGGAAACATCAAGGAAACGTTCGTAATGTCCCAAGTCCAAATCAGTTTCTGCGCCATCGTCTGTAACATATACTTCGCCGTGTTGATGAGGGCTCATCGTACCGGGGTCAATATTGATGTAGGGGTCGAATTTCATGACTGTCACGGAGAGTCCGCGACGTTTGAGAAGGAGACCGAGAGAAGCGGAAGCGATGCCTTTGCCTAAGGATGACAGTACACCGCCTGTAATAAAGATATATTTTGTTTTATGTGTCACAGGATAGGAGTTTTTAATTTCTGAGGAATATTTTATTTTTTCTATAGTTATTATGGATAGGGTGGTTGTTACAATACCTCCCTTGTAAGTATTATACAGAAGGGCAGTTGTTATAACTGCCCTCTTCTGGAATTAACTTTTTATAAAATCGATGATTTTGAGTTCAATTTGCTTCAAATCATAGTTTGACATTATACCTAACTTTTTAATAATAACTGAACGGTCTATTGTTGCAAACTTCATTCTAAACATCGACGGTTTAGGCAAACCTGCATCAGACCAATCCTGCAAATGGTAGTCACCAAATTGAACTTTTGCACTGATATTGCTTGTAATAAAACCAACTATTACATCATTCCCTACATTATAATAATTGGGAGAGATAACAACTACAGGTCTTTTTTTATAGGCAGTCAAATCTGTAAACTGATACGGAACAAATATAATATCACCTTTATTACATTGAATCATATATGGAATCCTCCTCATTGTCCCATTCACTAAAACTCTGTTCGGAAAGTTTCATGATGGAAAATAAATCTTGTTTCTCCCGCAGCAATTCTTCTTCTTGTTTGCCAAGGGTTTCTACAAATTTTTCAACCATATTCTTATGTTCATCCGATAAGTGATTTATTTTATCGATAAGTTCTTCCCGTGCCATTGTTTTCTCCTTTTATAAAGAGTAAAGACATCACATCTTCCCAATCACCGCTGTCCCGAATTCTGAGCATTTCACTTCGGTTGCGCCATCCATAAGACGTGCAAAATCGTACGTTACTGTTTTGGCGGCGATTGCACCGTTGATACCTTTGATAATCAAATCGGCAGCTTCGTTCCAGCCCATGTAGCGGAGCATCATTTCACCGGAAAGAATCACCGAACCGGGGTTCACTTTGTCTAGACCTGCGTATTTCGGTGCTGTGCCGTGCGTTGCCTCGAAGATTGCATAACCGTTGTCGTAATTGATATTTGCACCCGGGGCAATACCGATACCGCCTACTTGTGCAGCGAGAGCGTCCGAGATATAGTCACCGTTCAGATTCATACAGGCAATCACATCATATTCGGCAGGGCGGGTAAGGATTTGCTGCAAGAACGCATCGGCAATTACATCTTTCACGAGTAATTTATCACCCGAATTACCACCGCAGTCGTCCCATCCTACCGCTACATCGCTGAACTCTTCGCGTACAAGTTCATACGACCAGTCACGGAACGCACCTTCGGTGAATTTCATAATATTCCCTTTGTGAACAATCGTGAGGTTCTTACGTCCTTGAGAAAGCGCATAGCGAAGCGCAGCACGAACCAATCGCTTTGTACCGGGCACGGAAACGGGCTTGATACCGATACCCACTTCTGTCGGCGCATCAACACCAAAGCGGATTTTCTTTGCCATGGCAGGGAAATTAGCCTGTAGGAATTCGAGCATTTGAACAGCATCCGGTGTACCGGCTTGAAATTCAATCCCTGCATAAATGTCCTCTGTATTCTCACGGAAAATCACCATATCCACCAAATCAGGACGTTTCACGGGCGAAGGAACTCCCTCGAACCAACGCACAGGGCGAAGGCAAACATACAAATCCATCAATTGACGAAGTGCAACGTTTATCGAGCGTATCCCGCCGCCTACCGGTGTTGTGAGCGGTCCTTTGATTCCTACGATATATTCTCTGATAGCGGTGAGCGTGTCATCGGGAAGCCATGTGTTTTCGCCATATACTTCGTTTGATTTTTCACCTGCGTACACCTCGAACCATTCGATTTTACGGGTTCCGTTATATGCTTTTTCGACTGCGGCATCAATCACCCGAACCGAAGCAGCCCATATATCGGCACCGGTACCGTCGCCTTCGATGAACGGGATAATCGGGTTGTTGGGGACAGTCAGAGTGCCGTCGGCATTGACAGATATTTTTTCGCCGTTGGATGGAGGAGTTAAACGTAGATACGACATAGCTGTGCTTTCTGGAAATGTAGGAAAAACGAGAGGATTAAATAGAGAAGGCACAAAATTACTTAATTTTAACCAAACAGGCAAGGAACAAACGGTGGATTTTGTGCAAATAACTAAATAACAAACCCCTCCAACCCCCACCTCAAAAAATTCCCAAAAAAATCGTGCTTGAGTTTAGAATTTTTTTAATATTATTGTAGTGTATTAATTAAAATTTTAATGCACCGATGACCGACATCGCCACTAGAGAAATGCTTGACCAACAAAAAAAACATCTAATAATACAAAAAATATTAATATAATTTGGAAATTAAGAAGAATTGTATTATTTTAGAAAGGATTTGATGAATTACCACACGTCAAGCTCACTTTCAGTATTATCCACATTCCATTATAATACCCTATGAACACACCGTTCGTATTCAGCAAGGTTGCGTCCGTTTGCCCGTGCGGGGAGCACCGCAGATTCAATAACCTAACCTCACACACCTCAGGAGGCAAGTGCTGGACATGCACTAAGTTCTTTCCACCGGAGAAAGATACTGCTGCATTCACTTCAACAAAATCATACAATCTACCACAATCAAAGGGGAATAAACCAAGCGAATCATCGCCCAAATCGTTCATCCGAGAGCATATCTACTGGAACGAAGCAGGCGACAATTACCTGATGAAAATAATGATTTACAAAGACGACAACGGCAAGAAACACTGTTATCAATACAAATGGGAGGGAAAAATAGAGTGGAATGAACGTAAGGAGCAAACCGATTATATCGGCAAATGGATACCGGGCATCGAGGGAATCAATCTCACCCTCTACAATGCCCCTTGGATAAACATTTACCGGAGGGGCAAACACCGCGATGAATTTGTAGTATATATTGTGGAAGGAGAAAAAGACGCAGACTCGATTATGAAACTGTGCGGGGAGCTTGCCACGTGCAACCCGATGGGCGCAGGCAAGTGGAAAAGCAGCTACAGCGAACTCCTGCGAGGGCTGAACTGCATCATCCTACCCGACAACGACGAGGCGGGAGCGCAGCACGCTCAAATGGTATATGATTCCCTGAAGGGGATTGCAAACAAAGTGAGGATTGTTAATTTAACCAATTTTATGCCCGAACTACCACACAAGGGCGATGTAACCGATTTTTTAGAAAGGGGAGGAAAACTATGAGTGAAATACCAAGAGTAGGGGATGTAGTGAAAATACTGTTGGCGGAAATGCCCGATAATGTCCAAGGGGAGCAAGAGGACGATATTGCAAAGTCGCTTGGAACGTTGATGGGCGAACCCGATGTACTTGCCCCGTATTTGTGGGGGAATGTATTCCCGAAGGGTGAATACGTGGGAGTGGTCGGCAAAAGCGGTGTGAATAAAAGTACGTTTTGCCGTCAGCTTTGTATTTCGATTGCGACCAATCAGCAGGAGTTTTTGGGGATTAAGCTAACGCCGTATTACGGGCGGACGCTCTACTGCTATTCCGAAGAGAACGAAAACTGGATACGGAAATATATGCGAATGCAGTTGCGGGGACTTCGCTACGACCACAGCGCACTCGATAACATGGATGTTATTGACATGAATAAGTTTGATACCGGTGCTGACTTTATTGCGTATTTTCAGAACAGGTTGAGCGGGAAAAGCTATGATTTGATTGTGCTGGATTCGTACAGCGACTTTATTGTCAAATTCGATGCAAAGCTCAACGACAACGATTCCATCCGCAAAATGAAAAAGCAGATAGAATTTCTCAAGCAGGGTGGGTGTTCGGTGCTGTTCAACCACCACACGTCCGACAAAGCCAACGGGATGGGTACGTTTCTAGGAGCCAATGCATTCAGGCAGATAGCACGCGCACAGCTTGAAATTTTCGCACTGGGGAAGGAACGGGTTCTCTCGTGCGAGAAGGTACAGTACGGCACGTCGTTCGATTCGGTGGTGTGCGATTTGTCGGATGATTTCCTGTTTGTCCCCACCGGACGCACGATGTCACGCGGGGAACTGTTCGAGCAGATTTCGGCGGGCGACTACTCAAGCGTAGCTGCCCCTGTAGGACGTCCGAAGGCGGCTCCGTGTGACGAGGAGACGGTAGATGCGGTGTTTGGCGGGAAGGAGGAGATGACGACAGGGGAGATAGTGGAGGTGTTGAATGGGATGTATGGGATTGTAAGGACATCGGCTTTCAACTGGATATGGGATGCAAAAAATTTGGGAATGATTGAACCGGTGAAGCGAGGGATATTCAGAATTAACGCTCTAAGCATAGTCCAATAATTGCTGAGCCAAATAGTGAAATCAAAAGCGAACATCAATATGCAATTAATCCTAATTATTTGAATTACATAGCAGATTGAAGCAGTGAGCAGTTAGTCCATAAATTAAGTTCATTAACTACTATGTATAATTAATGGACGAAGTTTATGGACTAACTTTTTATGAATGCACGACGTTCAGATTCGCATTAATCAATTTTTACAGGTCAAGTCAGGTGTGCGTTTTTATTTGGCAGGTAATACAAGACATATTGAATATCTCCCATGACTTGAATCACACATGTAAAGTTGCCATTCGCTTAAAGTCGTCCTTTATTTTGCCAACAACTTTTAAGATGGTTGCTACTGAACCGCCAGTTCTAGTCCACGAAATACTTTCAATTATCCAAGTAAGTTTTTTGTATTCTTCTAAATCCGTATAATTACCACGAACAAAATTGTCTTGTGGAGAAAATAAATTTATATCTATTTCATGTCCAATACTTGGTAATATTGGTGAATCCCACTTTGTAATTATTTCTACTTCTTTCAAGTCGTTACTTAAAAGGACAATTTTCAACAGTTCTATATCTTTATACATAAGCTAAACTTCCAATAATTAACAATACAACTAAATTAGTTAAAAATAATATAATAAGGACGTAACTATACATATTTCTATTGCTTCTTCATTTTTAATACGTCAAGTTTTAGCAATTTCTCCCCATACATAGCTTTGTCATTTCTGAACTTGCATTCCTATTACAGGTCAAGTCAGGTGCTACACCTGACTTTCAACAATATTCCTTTAAAACATCAATAACATTATTTACATGGAAGTTATCTTGCAGGTAAATATATCGCTGTCGATATTTGGTAAGTAAATAAAGTCAGGTGTAGCACCTGACTTGACCTCAATTACTTGAATTACATAGCCGATTGACGCAATAAGCAGTTAGTCCATAAATTAAGTCCATTAACTAATATGTATAATTAATGGACTAAGTTTATGGACTAACTTTGTTTATCAATGCATGATGTTCAAATCATCTCCATTCTTTGCTCTCCACATATTCAGTGAAGTTGTCTATACCTAAAACTTTACCCTTCAAATTAAATCCTACATCTGCTTTGCCAACATACATTATTTGGAAACTAAAGCCGTATTCCGGGTCAAAATATTTCCAGTTTACACTTAATTCAGCATTGCTTTTTGGAGTAAGTGTAAACTTAGCAACATTAGGGTCATTCTGGCTCACAACTTTATAATCAAGAATCTGTTTGCAATTTTCGAGTTTTATTGAAATTGAGTCCCGCAAGTCCTCTTTGTTAATTGGTAAATCACCGTCGTTCCAAATACCTCCTGTCAGTAAATATACATTATCCATTACAGGTATAGAGTCGTTTAGTACTAATTTGATTACTGATGTTGCATTCTTTTTATCGTAGATTTTGAAGACAGGGTTGCTAATGTGATATGAAATTCGCCTGACTTTTTGGTCTTTAAGGTACAATACAAGCGAAAGAATTCCTAATGAGAGAGATAATATTGCTAATCTTATGTTAGTGACGTGACGGCGTTCTGATTTCTTCCGTTCTTCTTCATTGAGCGATTGCACAAGAGGATTCTCTGTTTTTTCGTCGGAACTCATATATTTTTACAATGTTGCAGTGGTTACAATAGTTCTTTGCAAAACTAATAAAAATATAATATATAGGTGCTTTTTATTTGATAACATTGTCTCTTAATCCATAAATTAAGTCCATTAATTATATGTATCAATTAATGGACTAAGTTTGTGGACTAACGGATTGATTTTTTTGCAATGGTAGTAGGTGAGATTCCTATGTCGCTCCGCTGGAGCTTTGTCATTGTGGTGGGTTTGCGCTTCTATTACTATTCATCCCCTAGCGGGGAAATGGAGCATGACGGCAGCCCCGTTAGGGGCGTACTGTTTGTAGAAAACAACGCTCACAAATGAAAAGCTCCGTTAGGAGTGATATATTCCTATGTCGCTCCGATGGAGTTATGTCGTTGTGGTGGGTTTGTGCTTCTATTACTATTCATCCCCTAGCGGGGAAATGGAACATGATGGCAGCCCCGTTAGGGGCGTAATAGTAATAGAACTATGCACAAGATATGACGGAAGCTCCGTTAGGAGTGATATATTCCTATGTCGCTCCGATGGAGTTATGTCGTTGTGGTGGGTTTGTGCTTCTATTACTATTCATCCCCTAGCGGGGAAATGGATTGTGCATGGTGATTATCTTGGGGCGTAATGTGTGGCAGACCTTCAGTCTGCTATGTCGGTCTGTGGCTATCCTCTTGGGGCGTTGCCCCAAGCTATGGTGTTTAGGGCTTTCAGCCCAACCGTTAGGGCGATATATGGATGTAAAGGTGTACATGACTGTTAGGGCGATATTTGATATGGTATCGTAAGCTATTGCAAAGAATAGGCAAGCCCATCGGGCTTACACACCAAAGCTATGGGCATCGCCCCTAGAAAAAGACACACCAATGATAATTTGGACAATGTACAACCGGTACATATACCAAAAACTCTTCACGCCGCCTCCTCACCTGCAGGCGCAATATGCAGGTGATGTCCCTTATTCTCAATAATAAAGTAGAACCCGCCCACAAGCGACGTAATGAGAAATCCTACTCCATGCGTGAGAGTGGCATACGCAAGAGCTTCCGCGCCGTTCATCCGGTAGAGCTTTATCATTGCACCCGCTACTAACGTATGAAAAAACCCAACCCCGCCCGGTGTGGGAAGTATGAAAGCAATCGTACCGATAATGAACAGGAATGTAGCATCACCAAACCCCAACCCAAGAGATGTCTGAAAGCCGAATGCGTAGAATGACATCCACATCGGAATAATATAGACAAACCATATAGCCAGTGATTCGAGTATCAAACGGAAATATTGCGACGGTGTTTTTACGATTTCAAAGCCGCGTCTGAATGATTCCACAAGCTGATGAAACCTCAGGTAGATTCTCTCGGAGTATCGGCGAATCGTGTGTTGCAGTATCCATTCCGTAAGGCGCGGATAGAGCACAAGCACCAATATAAACGCCGATGCAAGCGCAACCAGCACACCCATACCGGTTAATTGCGAAAGCGTGAAACTGGGGAAGGCAATCGCAATGTCGCTCCGCATAAAAATAAATACACCCGCAGCCATCATGAGCGTTACGGGCATATCAAATATAAAGCGCTCCAATATTATTGTTGCCATCACCAGTGAAAACGACACTTTTGCACGACGGCTGTATACAAGCGGACGCAAGAACTCACCACCCTTGGGAAGCACATTGTTGACAGCGTAGCCTACCATTACCGCCGAGAATAAATCTGTCAGCTTTGCATTTTTGTTTGTGGGCTTTAGCATCGTTTTCCAGCGCAAAGCACGAAGCCAGTGCGAGAAGAGAATAACGGGGATTGTTCCCATTACCCACCAATAGTTCGCCCTTTTGAGCGAAACCATTAGCTCTCCAAACACGATACCTTTTTGTGCATAATACAGCGAGCCGACAACCAACAGGATGCTGACAGTAATTCTAAGTGCGGATTTTGTCTTTGGAGTCATTAAAAAATGAGTATCGTGTCTTATATACATAAAGTCAGGAGTTGATACACCTGACTTTTGTTCCTGATAAATGGAAGGTCGGTTGTTGTAACCGACCTGACCTGAATCTCTGTGAATCTATTGTCGTGTCCCGGTAAAAAGAGTTTTCGAACGTAAAACCCATTTTCTGTCAGTCTGAGAAGGAGGTACCAAACCTTCTACTGCTTCTCTGTAGATACCGGTGAATGACTTACCATCTGTACTGATAGTAAGTTCAAGTTTTCCACGAACGTCCAGATAAGAGGTAGAGAAGCCGGAGTCATCAAACACGAAGTCCGGGTCTGGAGTTGAGTTCCAAAGTGCTTCCGGTGGGTAGGTAATGGTTAGGCTGTGAGGATTATAACCTATCGACCCTACCGATATACCACTTAACGTACTGCCATCGATTTTCGCTGTTAGAAAATAGAGGTTATGAACGTCTCCTAATTTCGTTAAAACAACTTTTTTCGAACCTGTATATTGCTCTGTAACAACATCAACGGTCACTTGTTGTGTAGTATCATGGTACACAACAGTCCATGTTCCATTGAAGTCCTCAGCTTTAACAGTTGTAGTAGTAGTATCAGATGGATCAGTTGATTTAGAACAACCGCCAACGAGAACAAATGCAACTAAAACCAATGCAGTGTAGAGAAAATTCTTCATAAATAAAGGGGAAAAATGTGTAGAAAATAAATGAATTATCTTTTAATAAATGATTTACTGAATGTTGTGCCGTTGTTCAACCGTACAACCATCATGTACATACCTTCCGCTACGGTTGAAATCGGTAAAACCATGTCGAATGTTTGCGGAGGCAGTGCAGTGGAGTGTACTGTTTTGCCGAGAACGTCTGTTATTGAAATAGTCCCGCCTGTATGGGCAATCTGTGGAATCGTGAGATGAATCATGTCACTAGCAGGGTTTGGAACGAGGGAAAGCTGTTCAGCAGTCGTTCCTGTTCCTTCGTCCACGCCTTCAATCACTTCCACGATTCCTTGTTCACCGATGACGAGGAAGCGGTTAATCGGAGGATTAACAACGACGGTATTTGCAAGTGTTTTGTGTGCCCAGTGAATGACGATAGAATCAATTTTTGTGTTTTGTCCGATACCGAACAGTTTTTCGAGTTGCTGCTGTGCGCCGAAGTGTCCTTGACCTGTGAGTACATCGCGTATTTGCGCAGTACCTCCTGCATAAACGGTTATTCGTGACCCGATACAATCGTGGTTTACCCCTGCAGGAGCTTTTAACTTTACTTCTACATTGTTGTTGGTGCTGCCGATATTATTCTTCATAAGTGCAAGCCCACCACGCCACCCAATCAACATATCTTCATCTCCATCCAAATCGAAATCATTGGGTCGAACAACATGGCAAGTCTTGAGGTTGAGCATTCCGATTGCTCCTGTCATATCCTCGAATACATGAGATGTCGGGTTCTGACGAAACATGAACACACGGTCTGTTGTTGTATCATAGACGTTTTCGGCGTAGGCGCAATCTTGCCAGCCGTCATTATCCAAATCGAACCATGAGGCGTCCATATCCCCCAAGTGACGGGATTGCGGGTCTTTGCGTTGCAAACGCGCCATGTCCCATTTTAGTTTGTAGCCCTTTGCTGCGCCTTGGTTAACGGAAATAGTAGAGCGTCCTTCGCCGAAATCCAAGCCACCATGAACAAGTGCTTGCAGCAAATCAATATCACCGTCATTATCAAAATCGGCGGGAACTACTGCCCACTGGCATAAAGCACGGGCACCTGAACCGTCCACATCTCCGTTGATAAGCTGTGAGGTATAGCCGGTTGTAGAAGCAACATCAGTGAATGTGCCGTCTTGATTGTTTTTCCAAAGACTTCCTCCGCTCCGGCAATAGGCGGATGTGAGAATGTCCATCCATCCGTCATTGTTCCAGTCGAGTGCCGTTGCGCCGTACATCGGGAATTCGACCGATGCAATACCTGATTCTACCGAAACATCGGTAAATGTCCCGTCACCTTTTCCTTTAAGCAGATAATCGGGCATGACCGTATTATTACCAACAACTCCACCGATGTTTTTATCTCTCCACCATGTAGCTATATATAAGTCTAAAATACCGTCAAGGTCGTAATCCAAAAAAGTAAATCCTGCACAATTGAGCAAACCCAGTTCGTGGAGTCCGTTATTTTTAACGAGAGTAAAATGTCCTTTGCCGTCGCCGAGCATTACTTCACAGCGGTCTTCTAAGAATTTGAAAGATGACTGTCTGTCGTAATACGGTCCTGTTATAAGGTCAATATTGCCATCATTATTGAGGTCAGCCATAAGGGCAATATCAATTACGCGACTGCTGTCGGGGATGGTAGGATGTTCCCATACACCGGACTGAGCGGTAACATCTACGAAAACCCTGTCGCGAGGGTGTGTAGAGTTTGGGTCTTGTTGATTGAGGTAAATTTTCATATTACGTGCACGGGTGGAGATTTTCCCTTCAAGCATTTCCTGTACGAACAAATCGGGGTAGTTGTCGTTGTTAATATCCGCCATATTTACCCGTGCGCCTTTGAGACCTGCGATTTTGGTAGCTGCGGATACATCAGTAACCCAATTTTTATCTTGGGCTGTAAGCTGCACCGGACATCCGACAAACAGAAATGTCGCAATCAAAACACAGAACATAGAAGCAATTTTCATAGGAGACCTCATTGAAAAAAGAGAAAGTACAATGGGAGATTATTTCGTTTGATTCAAGCGGATGCAATATAGGGAAATACGCTGACTTTTGGGGGTATCGGGAGTCAATATTCTAAAATAATCATAGTGAAATCCGTGACTGTAGCTATGCGGCAGTCATTTCTTTCAGAACGCCATATCGAAGCCCTTTGATGCTCACAGTACATTTGAGTTGGTCGGCATGGTTAAGAATTTCATGGAGAATAAGCGCACCTGCGGGAAGGATGTCTGCACGTCCGGGGTGAACACCGGGAATGGTTTTGATTTCTTTCAGTGAATTGCTGAGGAGTTCCCTTAGTAAAATATGAATGCTCAGTGCGCCTAAGAGGTAATTGTGAATTTTTGAAGGGTTGTAGGTATCCAGTCCCATTGTAACGGCTGCAAGGGTTGTAGGAGTGCCCGCTACAGCACGTATAGGGTAGAATAACTGTTTGTCAATAGTATAAATCGCAGCCCGTACTTCATCGAATGCAGCTTGAACTTGAATAGTGGTAGGGGGTAAGGTGCGAAAGTACCGTTCGGTGAGGCGAACAGCACCAATATCCAAACTCCTGCGGAAAGTGATGTCATTGCCTGCTCCGCTGATAATTTCGGTGCTTCCTCCGCCAATATCTACAATAGTCGTAGGGGAGTCATTTTCGACCGTACCGATAAAACAAAGCCGTGCCTCCTCATCACCGGATATAACTTCAATCGGGCAGCCGAGAGCAAGCTCAAATTCAGTACATACTTCTTCGCGGTTGGCAGCATCTCGCAAACAGCTTGTGCCTACAGCCCTGACTTCATGTACATTCAGTTCAATACACTTCTGTTTGTAATTTGTAAGTATTGCTATTGCTCTCATTCGGGCTTCGGGTTGGATGGTTCGTGAGGCATCTACACTTTGTCCGAGACGTGCGATTGAGTGAATATCGTCGAGGATAGTCAGCGAGCCGTCTTCCGCTACGTCTGCAATAGTCATCAGAAGGGTATTAGTACCTATATCTATGGCGGCTATACGGCGATTGTGCATAACATTAAGTGCTGAGACAAAAATAATTGTTGCGGTAAATATCCATAATTTGGCAAGTAATTGAACAACGACGGGCTGTAAATGACATCTCT